>JAWBNY010000033.1:0-9286 GCA_038826985.1 Bathyarchaeia archaeon
ATAGAGATGGTGCGGCTGCCGGGATTTGGACCCGGGCTACCAGCGTGGCAGGCTGATGTCCTAGACCAGGCTAGACGACAGCCGCATAGTCATATCTTCAATTGCAGGGACATTCAAGAACAGGTTCTAATATAAAACAATGTCTGCCTTTAGTTTTAGAGGATATAGTGAAACGCTTCAGTATTTGAACTAGTTAGGCTAAATCTCATATACTAAAAACACGGTATAGGGTGAACACATAGGCTCATATGCTAATTATGGTTGCCTCCTTTTTGATTCTTCAGATTCTCTTATTAACTTACACAACAGTTAGGCTCTCCGAGGTTATTCAACATGAAAATCACCGATGTTAAAACATACAAAGTTACAGACCGTTGGCTCTTCGTCAAGATTGAGACCGACCAAGACATTTACGGTATCGGAGAGTCGGGTTTCTGGGGTTATCCAAAGGGGGCAGAGGGAGTACTAGAAACAGTGCGGAAGTATCTAATTGGTAAGGATCCGCTCCAAATTGAGCATCACTGGCAGTATGTGTATCGAAATAACCATTTCAGGGGAGGAGCGCTTGGCGGTGCATTGAGCGCTGTTGATATAGCTCTATGGGACATAGCTGGAAAATACTATGGAGCTCCTGTTTACCAGTTATTGGGTGGGAAGACCCGAAACAAAGTCCGTCTCTACATCCATATTGGTAGAGGTGAATATGTGGGTGACATTGCTGAGGAACTTGCCAAAGACGCTGTTAGAGCGGTGAAAATGGGTTTCACAGCCATACGTTTTAGCCCGTTACCAAGAGGTTTCGAGAATATGGGCCACTCTGAGTTAATCTCGAGTTCTGTGGATCTTGTGAGAACGGTGAGAGAAGCAGTCGGCGAAAAGGTTGATATCTGTGTCGATGTGCATGGTCGCCTCACGCCGAGCGAAGCTATAATACTTGGCAAGGAATTGGAGAAGTATCGGCTTCTTTTCTACGAGGATCCTACCGTTCAAGACAGCCCTTCAGCCGTTGCGCAAGTAGCGAGAGGAACAAGTATCCCTATCGCTACTGGAGAGCGGCTTCACACAATCTATGAGTTTAGGGAGCTTCTAGAGCTTCGTGCAGTCTCTATGGTTCGTCCAGACCTTTGCCTAGCTGGCGGGTTGACTCAGTGTAAGAAGATCGCCGCACTCGCCGAGGCGTATCAGGTTGGTGTTGTACCTCATAACCCTTTAAGTCCGATCAGTACTGCCGCATGTGTTCAGCTTGATGCCTGCATACCTAACTTTATTATCCAAGAATATACAGGTGAAGATAGGCCGCCTAAGAATGAGTTAGTTAAGGCTACTTTGAAGCTTGAGAACGGATACCTAACTGTGCCAAACACGCCTGGAATAGGAGTGGAGCTTAATGAAGACGCGTTGAACCGCTATCCATACGAGATTAGGGAACTAGTCACAACGGTCAGGCAAGATGGGTCTGTTGTAGATGTATAGCTTCTTCCTTCTTTTTTTCATAGGCCAATATCTTTCCATATATGGAAAATAGCAGTAGAACATTGAGAGTGAAATCCATTTGAGCCTTTTCATACGTATCAGACAGAATATGCACGTGAAAATGAGCTCAATCATGTTTAACCTTTCTCGACCATACTTAGCGTCTCTCTATACGTTCTCGTCCCGCGCGAGGCTTTATCAATATTGTAGGCTGCAGGCCCTCTCGGAAACCTCGCATATTAAAGCTCGTCGATGCCAAGTTGGTTGGATCTTTAAACGAAGTCTTCACCTAAGAACTGCAGAGCAGGCGTTATCTTCCCTTCACAGCTGAGACCGCATGTTTCAATTGTCACTTACATTTCTAGAGACCCGACGTGCATTTTCCACAAGTTCCTTCCTTACTTTCGTTAGCACCTCACTTACGTACTCTTGTGCTTGAAGACCCTTGCTATATGCCAGTTTATTTACAGCCTTTAAAGAACCCGAACTGAATTGTGCAGCTTTCTTGGGCGAATACGTTGCCTCAACAGGCACGTTGAGTTTAATAGCAGCCTCACGCAGAATGTGTTTCCTTAACGCATCCATTGGATTCTTCACTTTGAATCCAACCGGCAGTGCGAGAGCATATTCAACCACGTTGAGGTTTAGAAAAGGAGCATATAACTGAATGCGATTTGACTCGCCTAGTGCACCATCTCGCAAAGCGTCACGTTCACTCAACCTTTTCAGGTCTGATGACATTGCTCTTGAAAGCCCACAGGGGCCTAAGCTGCGAATGACGTCTAGATATCTCGCATAGCCGCCAAAAAGCTCATCAGCTCCGCTACCTGTGAGCAATACCTGCTCTCCCTCCTCCAAAGCTGCCCTGATGGCGACATCTAAAGGAAGCGCCACTGAGACCTGTAGTATATCCGCTGTCTCCGCAGCCCAAACCGTATGCCTGATGGCCTGATCTAGGTCCTCTTCACTAACCAATCTTGTATGTAACTCTAGATTCAGCTTCTCTGATACCTTTACCGCATGTGTTAGGCGTTTTTCATCAAGAAAAGCCGCTGAGTAGAGACGTGTCTTAAGGCCAAGCATCTTTGCTACACAGGCAACAACCGCGCTGTCTAACCCACCCGAAAAAAGAACTCCGACTCTGTTAGTCTTCTTTGTACAGTTTTCGAGAGAAGAGTTTAGCAGCGTTATGAGCCTATCTGACGCTTCTCCAAGCGAGTCTCTACTATGATGCGGGTTAGGCTCTAAAGTTCTGACCTTAACTCTTCTGAAAGAGAGATTTGAGAACAATGAAATAATACCGGATGGGTGGGCCTCAGGTTCATCATGAAGAGCCCAGATTACCTTCTTACATGAAGACAATACTATATGGCTCTGCGCCATAGCATAGAAGAGAGGACGCTGGCCTAAGGGGTCTCTTAGCCCTATCAGATTGCTCCCAGAGGCAAATATTGTGGCATAGCCGGTATCGAGGCCACAATAGGATTCCTTTATTCCCTCTAGTAAACATTCTTCAGGTTCTCTGGTTTCATGTATAGGTAGAACTTTCAACACCTGATCCTTTGGTAGTGTGCCCGTTAGCATCAATCCTATGAGAGGTTCACATATATGCTTGTCAAGTGAGGCTGCACGTCCTTTTACGCTAATTACAAGCTTTTTTCCGCTTCTCTTAATCTCGAAATAGTCGTCGTTGGGGTTTCCTGATGCTACCAAAGCTTTTGATGCCAGCCAAGCGGCGTCCTCATCACCATGAACAAGAATTCCCGCCATGGACAATATGAGATGCCACCGGATATCTATCTCCACTAGCTTTTATAAACCTCAATAGCACAAAAATATCCCGTGGTCTAGTTAAGCATAACGAAGGTTATTGTTATGAAGGCGCTCATACTTGCTGGAGGCTTTGGTACCCGACTACGTCCATTGACATGTACGCGACCTAAACTGATGTTCCCTGTGGCAAATCGACCGCTCCTTGATTGGATTATAGAGCGTCTATCGCAAAGCGGAGTCGACGTGGTCGTCTTAGCCGTCAACTATATGGCTGACGTGTTTGCACGTAGCTTTGGAAAGTCGAAATACGGTGTAAAGATACTGTACTCAAGGGAGACAAAGCCTCTTGGCACGGGTGGACCTATAAAGAAAGCTAAGGATCTTTTGAATGATGATGACGAGCCGTTTTTTGTTCTTAACGGGGACATACTTAGCACAATCGATTATAAAGCTCTCTACAAAAAACATGCAGAATACGGAGCAAAGGCTACGATAGCGCTACATGAAGTTGAGAATCCAAGCCGCTTTGGACTAGCAATGGTAAATGATAAGAATCAGATTCTTAAGTTCATTGAGAAGCCTAAGCCGGAAGTCTCAATGGGCAAGCTCATTAACGCAGGTGTATATGTTCTAAATCAATCAGTATTTGAGTTAATTCCCCCCGATAGACAAGTCTCGATAGAAAAAGAGGTATTTCCAATTCTTGCTGAGAGCGGGGGACTCTACGGTTACAATCTTGATGGTCTATGGGTTGACATAGGCAAGCCCGAAGACTACATTCTAGCGAACAGACATATGCTTAACATGGTTGCGCCACAGAACCGCATTGAGAAAGGCGCCAAAATAAGTAATAGGGCATCTATTGTTCCTCCTGTGGCACTTGCCAAAGGGGTTACCATAGAGCAAGATGCCGTTGTAGGACCCTACGTCTCGGTTGGTGAAGGAGTAACTATAGGTCGAGGAACCAGAATTGAGAACTCTATTCTTTTTTCAAACGCCCTAGTTGATTACTCAACATCGATCAAGAGTGCAATAATCGGAGAAGGAGCGATTATTGGGCGGTGGGTCAAGATAGAGAATGATTGCATAGTTGGGGACCACGCTGTTATAGATGACAATGTAACGCTCGCACCAAACGTTAAAATCTGTCCAAGCAAGCAGGTTTCAGACAGCATCCTTCAAGCCTCTACAGTAATGTAGACCTGCGTAATGCTCTGTGTCCCAACGTTTTAATGGTATTTATACGTATTCTATATCAGGGATTGTAGATGTCAGAGCGTACACTGTTTGGGACGAATGGAATACGTGGCGTCGTAAACAACGAGATGACACCGGAATTAGCCGTAAAGGTGGGCTGCGCTATAGGAACATATTTCGATAGGGCGCGCATATTATTAGGCTATGATGTTAGAACGAGCAGTACTTTCATCTCTGCAGCCGTTGCCTCAGGACTCATATCAACTGGTTGCATTGTATATGATGTAGGGCTTGCACCAACACCGGCCATCCAGTTTGCTGTAAAAAACATGAATATGGACGGTGCAGTGATAATTACAGCAAGTCATAACCCGCCTGAGTATAATGGGATAAAAGTTGTGGGTAAAGACGGTGTTGAAGTCACTCGCGAAGAAGAGATGAAGATAGAGAGGTTTTTCTTTGAAGATAGTTTTAACCGTTCTTCTTGGAAGGAGCTGGGAACTCTGCAGCCTCTACAAGGAATACTTGAACCATACATGGAAGCTGTTAAAAGTCATGTAGACGTTTCTTCTATTTGTAAGAAACATTTTAAGGTAGTTGTTGACCCAGCGAATAGTGTAGGTGCGTTAGTTACACCCCGACTTCTCCGAGACCTTGGATGTGAGGTCTTCACCCTAAACGGTAACCTTGATGGACACTTCCCGGGGAGACTACCAGAGCCAAGACCCGAGACGCTTGGCGCTCTCTCCAGAACTGTTAAAGCCCTTGGAGCGGATCTAGGGATTGCACATGATGGTGATGCGGATCGTTGCATGTTTGTTGACGAGAGGGGTGAGGTAGTTTTGGGTGACATGGCCGGTAGCGTCATACTCGACTACGTGCTTAGCATGAATCCTAATGCAACGGTGGTAACCCCCATCAGTTCTTCGAAGATGGTTGAGGATGTTGTTCTGGAGCGTGGTGGTTACCTCATCTGGACGGAGGTTGGCTCGACTACGGTAACTAGACGCATGATCGAAGTCAAATCTTTAATAAGCTTGGAAGATAACGGAGGTATATTCTACGGTCCCCATCAACCTGTGCGAGATGGAGCTATGACTGCTGCTCTGATGTTGGAGATCCTTGTCAAATCAGGTAAACCTCTATCACAGCTTGTGGATAGATTGCCCAAGTACAGCATCATCAAGGAAAGAGTTGAGGTTCCAAATGAAAGAAAGCAGCGTGTTCTCCAAGGTATTCTCCATGAGACAAGCGGATACAAGAGACTAACGATAGACGGTGTGAAGATCTTCTTTGACGACGCGTCTCTTCTAGTCAGGCCCTCAGGTACAGAGGCAATATACCGTGTCTTTGCCGAAGCAAAGGATGACAAGAGGGCAAGAGAGCTGGCAGAATGGGGAATACGATTGATTAAGAATTATCTATAGGGCTCGTAGACCAAATTCTAACATTTTTCTCACTAATCTATGAGTAGTCATCAAACATTTTTTACTAAGTTCTGCCTCTTTATACTATAACGCTGGTCTTCAGATGCTTGTCTGGTTGGATATTTTGACGCCTAAACAACTTTTGTTTCTAGGCGAGTTGGGAAGGCAACTAGAAAAGAGAGGATATGAAGTTTTTCGCACCGCAAGACAATATCGTGAGCTCAACGACCTTATCAAAGCTAAGGAGATTAACGCTGTCATTGTAGGTAAACATGGGGGTTCTACTCTCGAAGGAAAGCTAGTTGCCAGTGCACGGCGTATAGAAGAACTTGCACACATCATAGGCCGCCTCAAACCGGCCCTCTCCATCGCTTTTGCTTCGCCGGAGGCGGCTAGGACAGCATATGGATTAGGAATCCCACATTACACAGCAAATGATTCTCCCCACTCCGAGGCGGTCGCGAGGTTAACCATACCACTTGCGGAGAGACTTTTCTCGCCATCAATTATTCCTCTGCGACGATGGTTAAGGCTGGGAGCAAAACCGAGCCAGGTTATTCGATACAACGGTCTCGACCCAATCGCATGGTTAAAGACTTCGATACCCAGTCGTAGAGTCTTGGATGATATAGGAATAGACGACAGTAGGCCTATCGTTGTCTTCAGGATGGAGGAGTCTTTCGCTTCTTACTTATTGGGTCGAGCAGATACTAGTTCGGTGATCGTGCCTGTCGTAAACGCCCTAGCTGAATCATATAAAAATGACATATATGTTGTGGTTCTGCCACGTTATGTAGAGCAGGTTCAGTTAGCTAGCTCAGTATTACACAAAAGTGTACATGTGCCACGAACAGCTATTGATGGTACAAGCCTCCTCTTCTTTACATCCGTATTTGTTGGAGCGGGAGGAACCATGACTGCTGAAGCTGCCTTGCTGGGGACACCGACAATCTCGTGTTATCCAGGCAACCCAACTTTAATGGAAAAATATCTCATCCGGAAAAAACTTATCTCAAGGGTCACCGAGTCCGAGAAGATAGTAAGAAGGATAGATTATGTTCTTAAGAACCTCGGCGAGGAGAGACGGCTTCAGCGAGAGCGTGCCACCAAACTCACGGCGAACATGGAGAATCCAGTTGATGTGATGGCGCAGTATGTGGAAAAATCGTATCCTCCCTAGCAGCGTCTGCTCGAGGCTAGGTTAAGAATCGATTTCACGAAATTCCACATCTCTTTTCTACTCAGCTTAGACTTCCCTCGCTGTCGGTCAAGAAAGGTTATTGGCAACTCGACGATTCGCAACCCAGCTTTCTCACATAGCATAGTCATCTCTACCTGGAACGCATAGCCATCTGACCTAACATTGTCCATATCTATTACACGAAGGGCTCTAATACTATATGCACGGTAGCCACTCGTACAGACTCTTACGTTGATAACAAGCAACAGGCGCACCAAACCATTAATCGTTCTGCTGATGAAGCGTCGATATATCTTCCAGTCAGGGATCGAGCCGCCTGGTACATATCTAGAGCCGATGACTAAATCATAGCCTTCAGAGATGTATCGAAAGAATTGTGGTAGGTAAATCGGATCATGTGAAAGATCTGCATCCATCTGGACAGCAGCATCATAGCTACTCTCTAATACAAGCTTGAAAGCATCTTTATAGGCGCTTCCAAGACCTCTTTTTCCCCTTCGTCGAATCACATGAACCAAACCTCGACCGCTGTCAATTTTCTCCGCGGCTTCAGCCGTCCCATCGCTGCTCTCGTCATCGATAATGAAGATGTGGCTGTCTAGGCCGCTCTTAGAAAGTATTTCAATTGTTCGTGGAAGAAGTTGCTCGATGTTTTCACGCTCATTCACTGTAGGGACTACTATGGCGATGGTCATCGGTGCTAATAATCTTCTTCCATTCTCTAATATCCCTAGCGCGGTCATCAAGCCTGGTGGCTCGTAATAAGTACATGCCATATTCTTGACACTGCTCCTGCTCTAACCGCATCCCAAATATTGGAGTTGAACCTAAAGATACCTTGGTAATTCAGATGGGAATCTATGAAGAATTAGGTGTTAAGACATATATCAATGCTTGGGGTAAGGCTACCGCATTAGGCGCTTCCTTAATAAATCCTAAGGCACTTGAAGCGATGAAAGAGGCTTCGACATCTTTTGTCGACATAGAGGAGCTTCATCGAAGAGCAGGGGAGAAAATTGCGGAGCTGACAGGAGCTGAATATGCCTGTGTCACATGCGGGGCTTCGAGCGCGCTATGTGCAGCCATTGCCTCATGTATGACCGGGAAGGATGAAGCCAAAATAATGCAATTGCCTGACACAAGCGGAATGCCTGACGAAGTTGTAGTTCAAAAGAAACACGCAGGGTATTACACAATGCTTGCAAGGTTGACAGGTGCCAAGATCATTCTCGCTGGAGATGATAAAGGATGCAGTATTGACCAGTTTAAGGCCGCTTTCTCCAAGAAAACTTGTGCAGTCATATATCAAGCAAATACTGTAGGTGAAGGAGTGATCCCTCTAGAAGATGTACTTTCTGTTTCCCACGAGAGGGGTGTGCCCGTTGTCGTTGATGCAGCAGCAATGACTGACCACAGAAACTATGTTGCAGCTGGCGCTGACCTTGTACTTTATAGTGGAGGTAAAGCTTTCGAAGGGCCAACTTCATCAGGCTTTGTGTGTGGAAGACGAGATTTAGTTGAGGCTTGTCACCTCCAGCGAATCAATATTACTAGACCGCAAAAGGTGGGCAAAGAAGAGATTGTAGGTCTGTTGAAGGCACTTGAACTATATGTAAATCGTGATGTTCAAGCCCAGCTTGCAGAAGAGTACCGTAAAGTAGGATACATAGCTGACAACCTTAGAGGGGTTTCAGGTATAGAGATAGAGGTTGTTCATGATTCTGCACGACCTGAGATAAGAAGGGTTCTGGTGAAGGTAGATGAACGAAAACTGGGGCGCTCATGCGACGAGATTAGGAAACAGTTAGCAAACGGAAACCCGGGAATTGTGCTGCGGCCTTCTCTTGGAAACACGCTTCTTATAGACGTAAGACAGCTACGGGATGGTGATGAGTTGATAGTGGCAGAAAGAATCCGGGCTACTCTCTCTTAAATGAGGTGGGAAAATATATCTCTCACATATCGGCTCTACATCGGTGGCTGCGATGTCTGACGGCAACACAGTTGTGATGGCAGTCGATCTAGGTACTACAAATTGTAAGGCGGCTGTTTTCGATGTGGAAGGGAAGCCCTTGGCAATTAGCCGAAGCGAGTATACGTCCGAAAGGAGACAGTTAGTCCCAGATGATTGGCTTTATGCCACGGTCTCAAACATAGAGGCTGCTTTGAAGTGGTCTAAAGTCAATCCGCATGAAGTCCCCGGCCTAGGCTTCAC
>JAWBNY010000034.1:0-8405 GCA_038826985.1 Bathyarchaeia archaeon
TTGTAAGCTGTTTCTTCAGAAAGCTCATTAGCTCTAAGTCAACAGTCTAAGGCTTTCTGGTACTCCCTTTTCCTCGCATCTAAATCAAGGAAAAGAAACCAAACATTTCCTGAAAACTTGCAACCTTTACAAGGGCTGCTGCTAACTCGCGAGAATCACCATAGGCGGAGAGAAACTTCACTGCCTGCTCTCCGCTTTCAATCGCTTCTGTAACTTTTTTTTCTTCGGGCCAAATAATCCCATTCTGCAAAAAACCCCAAAAAATTGCTTATCGCAAATCTGTTGTAAGTCAAGCCATATTCCCAAGCGTTTGAAGACTCCTTGAATAATTCTAGAGCTTTTGTAGTTAATTGCCAACACTCATCCGCATGTTTTTTCTTTCCAACGCTGAAGACTCAAGCCAATAATGTACCAAAGCGACGGTAGCATTGCAGCGAAGTATAAGAGGTACTCTTGTAGTAGCGGTAAGCTTAGCATAAGAAGCTCTTGCCTGCTCACAACTAACAACAGCTTGACTAATCCTGCTCATAAATTCACTTGAACTTCTAGATTGCATTGCTGCTCGATAGAAAGCATAGCTCATATGTTCGTACACGTCGCCTACCTTAAGAAATTCGTCTTGTGGCAATAGACTCAAGGCGTTCTTGTAGGACTCAACAGCTTCCAGCCACTCGTAATTTCCTTCTTTTTCTTCTGCTTGACGAAGAAGATGCTCAATGCCCCAGCTCATGAGCATGCCCACATAGCACATAAAACAATGCGAATTATTTTAGAAAAGCTTTCCTTAAACCGTTTAGACTTCTTAGAAGTTTAATGCCTCTTCCTCTAGTGGCACCAATGCCCGCCTTTCAACATTGGAACGCCACTATGAAATATCACAAAACTAAACACGGCTTAACACATAGTAAAAGCCGTGCTTAATGTAGTTAATAGACTTCAAAAGCGAAAACACGCGTCTACAACACCCTAAACTACCCTAAGGCATATTGTAAATCTTCTTATATGAGTGTTCCAGAATGGTTCTTATTGGGTCTAAACAATGCATAATTGACTTTCAAGTATTGGTTATCTAAGCCATTTTAGCCAAATGAATTATCAATGATTTCAGTTACCCTTTTTTATTTGCTAGTAAACGATTCACATTCTATTTAGGTCATGAATCCCAAACTCTTCAGTTGATGAGATCGTTATATTCAATTTTTTCCATCTTGGTAAAAGGCACTGGTTCTAGACAATGTGTACAAGGAATATCTCCAGTTAACTGTTTACTTCATATCAATGCTTAGTTTTATTTGAAAACATAAGCTGATGCGACAGTTTAAGCTCCTATTCTCATACATTTTAATATGCATTCTTTTTTGTCTTTTCTTTGTAGAGTAAAGCTTTAGATAGGTAGATTTTCTATACAGTCAGTTAGTCAATATACATAGGTGAAGCATTTTGAGGTGGGTAACCAGATATCATGTTCATGTGGATAGAGTCGCATGTCCATGGCTAATAAGCAAGTTTGTCGATAGGGATGCGGAATTCCTCTTCGTCCCTTGGCCTGGTTCACTACCAACCAGAGAAATGGGTGTCCCCTTTGACTTTCCAAACACTGACTTCGAGCTAGGACACCATGATGGTAAGTGCACCTTCGAAGCGATTATCGAGAAATATAATGTAAAGGATCCATGGGTTAAGGAGATGGCCAAGATTGTCCATGCAGCTGATGTGGCCTCAGACATAGATAAGGTGCCTGAAGCCAGAGGCGTAGAAGCCATTTCCGCCGGATTCATGTACATTGTTAAGGATGATTATGAGGCGCTCGAGAAGGGCTTCATCATTTATGATGCCCTCTACGTGTACGTTCAGTTGAGGAATATAATGGAGAGATATAAGGACGAACTAGCGAAGATTGATAGATGGAAGCGTTTCGACTTCATTAAGTCTCATGTAAAGCAACCACCTAAAGGTAAGGTGAAGAGGCCATCCACACGCAAAGGGTAATACTCAGCAATCTACCTGTTGTGGATGTGCATCCTTTTGGCTCATTAAGGCAATCCTAGATGATACAGGGTTCGTCTCAAACGAGGCTATGCCTAAGAACAAATGGGCGTCCTCACATTAGTCAAAGAGCATGAAGTTAGAGACCCTGTCGAGACACGCGAGATTATTAGAGATATGGAGTAACTGAAGATGGATGAAGATAAAGATTGATAGAAGGCAACGTTCGTGGAGGAAGTGTGCCTAGTATTTGTAACAGCTTAGCAGCCTCCGGCATCAATAATGCACTACCTCTATTTCGTCAGTTATCCAGCTGATTGCAACAAGGTTACTTGGATCTGTCTGGATCTAACGCCTATGCCTATAGGGGAGAACCAAAGCCGAATAAGTGTGCATGCCATCTCGGTTTGTGTAGGAAAGCATAGTTATCAATAGAATAGGCTTTAGACGTGAATTCTACCGCAGCCTATTATGCAATTTGTCTTCCATGAAATAGCATCTATGGGTGCACTCCTCAATCCTATCAGCAGACAAACAGTCCCATACATTTATCATAGGAGAAAAGAACCTGCACAATGAGAAGCTGAATTCCAAATAATCAGAACTTTCAAACCCCCAAAAGGGATAAAGAGACCCCTTCGCGGAACCTTAATTATCCAAAAAAGTGACTTAGAATCAATGAAAATAACCGATGTGAAAACCCATTACATAAGGATCCCGCTTAAGAAACCATATCACGGTGGAACCTACACGATAGATAGCAGGGCTACAATCATAATCCAGATCATAACGGACCAAGGCATCATAGGAGAAGCCTTTGCAGGTGACCAAAGAACAAACGGCTCCCAGATCTGTCAGCTAATACATGGAGAATACAAGAATCTGATCACAAACGAAGACCCAACAGCCATACACAAAATCTGGAGCCGACTATTCAACGTCGCCATCAAAGCAACAGATAAACGCACACACCTAGAAGCCCTCTCACTAATCGACGTAACTCTCTGGGACATCCTTGGAAAGATCTCGAGACAGCCAGTGTACAAGCTATTGGGAGGACACCACAACAGGATACCAATAATCACAATCGGAGGATACTATCAAGAAGGTAAAGATCCAAGCCTCCTCGAAAAAGAAGTCAAGACCTACATTGAACAGGAGATGGCTGGCATAAAACTAAAGGTTGGGAGAACAGACATCGATGAAGACATCGAACGTGTGAAGATCGTAAGGGAAGCCGCAGGAGAAGACTTTGTAATCGCGGTTGACGCAAATATGGCGTGGACGCCAAGACAAGCGATTAGGTTCGCCAAAGAAGCAGAAAAATACAACGTTGCATGGCTTGAAGAACCCGCGCAATGGTACAACTTCGCCCAGAATATGCATATCATAAAACAGGCAACCACCATACCACTGACAGCTGGACAGTCCGAGCTAACAAGAGGTGGATGTAAGCAGCTGATGGACAGAGAAGCTATAGACATCTGTAACGCTGATTCCTCCCTCTGCGGAGGTATATCGGAGTGGATGAAGATTGCCCACCTCGCCGAACTCTACAACGTCTCTATGGCACATCACGAGGAATGGCAGATCTCAATGCATCTTCTAGCTGGGATCACGCATGGAACATATGCAGAATGCTTCGCCGACCCAGATAGGGATCCGTTATTCCAGAGCCTCGTTGTGAACAAGAGGATACATAGAGGATACATAGAACTACCGAGTAGACCTGGACTTGGACTCGAACTCGACACCGAATTCATCAGGAGACACGAGGTTAAAACCTAATAGGATATTGAACACATTCATACTATGTAACCTCACATAACCTAATCTTCATCTGAGGGGAAAAGATGCAACATAGAAAGCTGGGCAACACTGGCCTAGAAGTATCAGTCATCGGCCTTGGTGCAGCCATGCTAGGGTCCTCTAACGTTGAATATGCAGGGAAGGTAGCCAAACGTGCACTAGAACTTGGCATCAACTACTATGACACCGCCCACTCATACTGGAGCAGTGAAATCATACTCGGCCAAGTACTCAAGGAAAGAAGGAAAGAAGTCTACATCTCATCCAAGACAGAAGCAACAACAAAGGACGAAGCGTGGAAACATATCAAAGAATCTCTAGAACGTCTCCAGACAGACCACTTAGACAACTACCATCTGCATGGATTAAGGGATGAGAAAGACCTTGAAACACGACTGGGACCAGGAGGAGCCCTAGAAGCATTAATTGAAGCACGGGAACAAGGCCTGATATCTCACATAGGTTGCACAAGCCACAGAAGCAAAACATTGCTCAGCGCCCTTAAACGCTTCAACTTTGAAATCATACTGGTACCGATGAACATCGTGGAGCGTGAACCCCTCAAAGAACTGATCCCCCTATGCAAGCAGAAAGGAGTAGGCATAACAATTATGAAACCCGTCGCAACAGGGCTTCTTCCAACAGAGATCGCGCTAAAATGGCTCCTAAACCAGCCCGTTGACACAGTAGTTCCAGGGGCTACAACAATCGAAGAGGTGGAAGCAGACGTACAAGTTGGTCAACTTGCTGATATAGCCCTCAAACCTGAAGAGCAGAGGAGGGTAGACCAGATTGCAAAGATACTTGACAATGTTCGTTGCCGGCTTTGTGCAGAATGCGAGCCATGCCCGAAGCAGATCCCGATAGCGGCAACGCTTGGAACAGACGTAATGTATGACCACTATCGCAATATGGGTCCAAGAGCATTCCAGGAGTTTCCATGGTCAACCGAGAGGGTGAAAGAGGAGCTGGAGAAAAGAAGAGTTAGAATTTCCCTAATCAAATCATGTAACCAGTGTGGTGAATGCGAGAGAAGATGTCCATACAAGCTCCCAATAATCGGCATGCTCCATGACATGATTGAGCCTATGGAAGATATGCTAAGAATATGGCAGGAACTCTTAGCACGCCATGAACCGCAATTGCCTTAAGGCCAGCGAAGGATATATTCTATCTTAAGCAACGTAAAATAGGTGGATTTGTTGATCGACCTTAGCAGGTATAGGATAATTGACTTAACGGCCGAGCTGCGCCCGGGCAGGATGAGGGTAGATGGCAGGTACTTGCATAGAAGCGATAATATGTCACCGAGCAGAAGACTTGAACTGACTCAATGGATCTACCAACCTGACCGCGACTTCATGCACTTTGTCAACACAGAAACGCATGTTGGAACACATGTTGAGGTTTCAGCACACCTTAACTTTGACAAAACCCAGCCTCATGGACTAGAGTTAGGCAGGAGTGCATCTGAGTATCCGCTTGAAACTTGGCTCGGGGAGGCGTGTGTTATTGACTACACCCACAAGAAGCCTGTTGAAGGCAGAGGACAAGGCATAACTGCAAAAGACTGTGAACCTGTCAAGGAAAGGGACATAGTTCTCATGAGGAGTCCATACAAAGGAGAGGAGCAACCATACCTTACAAGCGAAGCTCAACAATATCTTGTAGAAAAGAAGATTAAACAATGGGGTTTCCAAGGCGTCAGTTGGGGTAACGACCCAGATGGACACGAGTTCTTTCTCAAACATGACATACCGATAATTGAGGGGCTGGTCAACCTAGACCAGATTATGAAACCACGAGTATTCTACATTGGCACAGTTCTGAGATGGCTAGGACTCGATTCTTGCTGGATAAGGGCATTAGTACTTGAGGAACTCTAAGACATCAAGTTTTGAACCCTATTTGTATACTACGAACCAGATTGTTCGCGTTTCATATCCGATTCCTATACAAAAGGCTAAGGCATCCTCTGTAATGAAGCCAAGGTGTAATCATGTCAATAGGTTTATACATCGAGTGTAAGCTAATTATAAAGTGGCATTAAGGTTATCCAATACGTACGGCAGTTTTAGCCTAAAAACGTCAAGGGGACTTCCGCAGACCTTTAATCTCATTAACCCAATACTTTTCTACAAAGGAAACTAGCATGAGTGTTTCACCACTAAGCTCACAGCTCAAGAAGACTGGTGACATACTCAAAGAAAGCGCATCTAGCCAGATCATAGACTACACAACAAGGTTCGAAGCGATCAAAGACATTTACGAGGGTCTACTCAAAGACCTGATAGTTCAGAGATTCAACGCAAAAGAAGCATCACAGACCGCCAAAGCATTCTTTGGCTCAAACAAGGTTGGTTTCGCAGCTATTGATGGCACAGAGTATTCTAGACCAATGTTCGACCTACTGATATTCTTCGGTGCATCCTACGCCACTAAAGGAACTGTTGAGTTCAAGGATGAAGGACCGATCATAACTTACTCCACAAAGGCCTCCGACGAGGCCATAGGTATCTCCAGTTGCATCCCAATGTATGTGAATGAGGTTGTAGAAGCGGAGCAGGCCTTCATGGAGCTAGCGGCTGGAGATGCAAAGACCATCTCCAAACCCTTAACAGATGAGACTGTCATAAATAACGCCACTATCGCAAGCTGGATAATGACTTTCAGCGAGTTCTACTTGGCATACAAACTGGCGGCGGATAGCGGTGACGTAAGGGTTCTCCTTATGGACAGAAGCCTGAGTACAACACAAGGTAGCTTAATCTATGATACAAGGCGAAGAGGAATGTGGAAAACATGTGCGATAGTGGACTGTGACATAGGCGGTGTAAGAGTTGACAAAAACGACCTTGCATACAACAGGTTTAGGATGATAAATCAGGCTCTTCGCGTTCCACCTGCAAGAGGAGATTATCTACGCTACACAACAGTTTACCTCCTCGAGAAGAAGCCGATGAGCTTTGAAGAAATTTGTAGTGAGCTAGGAGTCAGCTCGCCTAACCGTCGAGAAAGGGTCAGAAAACTCCTAGGAAAGGCGATAAAAGAAGAATATGTAGAGGAGCATCATGGAATCTACGAACTAGCTCCACGCTACCGCGATTCATGGACGCGAGTTAAGGCGCTTGTTGAGGCAGTAAGCAACCGCATCTTCGGAGGCCGCTCAACAGAGAACCCACTCCAAATAGATAAGGATGGGAATAAATGTTGGGTGACAACGTTGGACATCGCCTTTCTCACGCTTTTCTCCTTTTGCATGCTTATTGAGGAATGCTGGAAGAAGAATATTCTGCTCTTAGGGATAACTAAAGATACAACAGCTAGGGACTTTAAGACACATCTGATCCCTATCTGCCTCAACAATAAGGTCTGGCAGAGTACCATATCCCAGCAGAATCTTGAGAAAGCGCCTAACACTGACCGGATGCTGCTACAATACGCTAGTATCTATAACCAAGAGGTGTTACACACCCCCTGGAGCCTAATTGAATATGACTCAGCTTTTCGAACTGCGATACCAGAACTTGAGAGGCATAGGCTAGGATACGTTAGTGGCGCCGTCCGAAACCGGGTCTCTCCTGAGAGAACCTTCCTCAAGAGCTACATCCAACTTTCAGAAGCCGTATCAGACCCAAGACTGAGGAGTAACGTCCTTTTCATCGACCGCCTCGCATACCCGACCTACGATCTTAGAGAAGAAACCGTCCTACACCTAAAGCATAATTACGGCGGAGCTGAAGAGCCTTTCGAACCTATATTGTTTAGGAACTGTACGACAAGAAACGAGCTACAGAATATGATTGTAGTTATGTTGAAAGCCATGGCTAACAGCAATATCCCAGAGGTCTTTGGACATAACATGCCTCTATACATCGCTGACAACATCGCAAAATGGCATAACAGCGAGGTGAGAAAAATTATTGATTCAACGGCAAACTGGATAGCAAGTAACCAAAGCCTAAGACAGTTCGTCTTCTATATGAGCACCTTCCGTGAGCGGAGGGATGAACTTGAGTCGGGTCGAAGAGCATCTTAGAAGATACTTCACTGACTTTGATGGGAAGTTTGATGCCCAGCTGAGCGATGTATCGCTCAGTCAGGTCGAGACAGATGAGCGGTTCGGTACAGCCTCACCATACATGTGCAGAGTTAAAGCTCAGTATTCTAGAGACCTTTTAAGACTTCTTAATGCTGGCATGCTGATTGCAGTGAAGAACTTCAAGTCGAGTCAGGGAAAGGAGAGGTATACTCTACTGGAGATAATCCGTTTTTGGCCAGAACACTTTGGGCTACGGGGTGTACGTGACTACCAGTATTTTCCTATGCAGTTTGAGGTGATCCAGCAATCCGTCCAAGACTGGGAGACAAATGATAAAACCACTATGATGATCCAGCTCGCAACCATCCCGATAAACTACGACCTTGTCCTTGAAGGCAATGATAACATCACCTTCGAGAGAGGCTTCTCCTATCCAGTCTTAGGTAGCCGAGCCTACATCTTAAACAGAGACATGATCAGAAGCATGTACAACAGAAACATTCCTGAAGCCAAAGCCTATGAAGACAAGCCTACTACCGCGGATGCCCGAAGAGACCCTCGACTTGGC
>JAWBNY010000034.1:8415-9250 GCA_038826985.1 Bathyarchaeia archaeon
CTACCACTGCGGGATTTTTGCCTTTACAGGGGGAGGAAAGGGCGACCTTCTTTCAAACATCTTGAGAAGGATCCTAATTCATAAGAAGGAGACAAAGGTCGTCATCTTTGACATCTCCTGCGAGTATCCATTCCTCCTAATGGACGTATTCGGCGACGACAGTATCCCTTCAAGGATCATTCTTGAAAACGAGACAAAAGGTCCAGAGGAGTTCTATAACTCAGTAGTCAAACCTAGAGGACATGAAGGTGACGAACGGGTTATCCAAGGAATGAGCAGGATCTTTTCCCTAAACCGAGTCTCACACCTTAGACGAAGACGAATCCAAGTCCCACGGTTCACCGAGCTCCTCTCAAACATCGAACTCATGAAGTCAGAGAACTCAAAGAACCCAAACTACGTAGAAGCCTTGGAGATGGTTCAAGAATCGACGCTGACCTATATGGAGGAAAAAGGCCTGAGGGAAGACGATGAATTGACCAAGGAATTTGTTGAAAGACTCATCGTGTTTGCACGGGATGCGGCCGATACCTATCGAGTGCACGAAAAGAGCGCCCTATACGGATGGTTCCAATCGAGAGAGACAATGCTAAGATACTTCGTGAAAGATGTGGGAAAAGGCAAGGGTTATAGCCTTGACGACGTCGAAGGGCTTCTTGAAGGAGAGACACGTCTTATCTGCTTCTCAATCAGTGAGCCGACAACTATTAAGAACCTTGTCATTGAGCTCACCAGCCGTCTTCTTATGAGGAGGAAAAGAGAGTTCAAGGTCAGACCGTGCATCCTCTTCGTCTGGGATGAGGCGCAGGAATTTGTTGCAAGTCCTTCAAGCACT
>JAWBNY010000035.1:0-9225 GCA_038826985.1 Bathyarchaeia archaeon
TTGCACAGCGATATTTTTTTCTTGCAAGACAGCTCGGTATGCGCTACAAGGTGAGGATACCTCGCCAGTTCAGATTTCTAATATGCAGACACTGCAAACGCCTGCTTTCCATCGGAGTAGACGCTAGGGTGCGGATAGCTCAAAGACGTGAACCACACGTTGTCATCACCTGCATGTTCTGTAGAGGCTTGAAACGTATTCCGCTTTCACAGCCGAATACTTCAATAAGTCATAAGACTAGTATTGTATCAGTTCCACCGAATTTCCTTAAGAAAACCAATAAAGAATAGCCAGACCCGCCCTATTGATGGATTTCTTGAAAGACTTTATATTATTCCTAGTTGATTTACGACCTGCTTCGCCTGGAGAAAATATGATTTGCCAACGGTCTACGACGTCCCAGCTGCACCTTTGATAAAGCGTGTCGCAGAGTATCTTAAGGAAAACTATCGAGAAATAGCTCCACCAAAGTGGATTCGCTATTCAAAAACTGGAACACATGCCGAGCAAAGCCCGAAGGATCCCGATTTCTGGTATGTCCGCTGCGCATCGCTTCTAAGGAAATTGTATATCGAGGGGCCAATTGGTGTAGCACGTCTGCAAAAAAAGTATGGCGGACGTTCCAAGAAAGGTAATGAAGGGGAACACAAGAGAAAAGGAGGAGGCTCAACAATTAGGAAGCCTCTACAACAACTTGAAAAGTCAGGTCTGGTTAAGACGTTAAAGCAAGGCAGAGCTATTACGAAAGAAGGCGCCAGCATCTTGGACACTCTTGCAGGCGAAGTGTTGAGGAGAATAGAGCAGGACATCCCCAGCCTTGGAAAGTACACACGGTAGGTGAGAATCTGGGCTCAGATGCCGAGCTCGATGAGCTGCGAAAAAGGCGAGTTCAAGAGCTACGTCGCCAAATGGAGTTGGAGAAAGCTCAAGCAGAGCAGGAGGCTGTTGAAAGAGAGAAACAGGCAGCTCTCAGACAGATTCTTACACCAGAAGCAAGGCAGAGGTTAGCAAGGATAAAACTAGTGAAACCGGAGTTTGCCGAGAGACTTGAAATACAGCTGATTCAGATTGCCCAGACAGGGAAGGTTAAACTTCCAATAACGGATGAGCAGTTAAGGTTGCTGCTATCCAGACTTCAACCAGAAAGAAGAGAGATTAGATTTAGGAGAATATGAGGCTATGGCACGATTCAAAACCGCCACAAAGAAGCTTAAGTTAGCTAGGGCCAGCGATCTTAGTAGAGCGGTCCCTTCTTGGGTTATGGTCAAGACAAGGGGACGTGTTAGGACTAGCTTCCGTAGACGGAACTGGCGAAGAAGTAGTCTTGATATTTAGGAGGTAAACTGATGTCTGAGAGAAAAGAGACAGTTGAAGAAAGAGTCTACATTGTGCCTCTTTTCAAGAAACTGAGGAGTACACCAGCAAAGAAGCGGACACGTAGAGCTGTTAGAGTGCTCAGAGAGTTTGTTTCAAGACATATGAGTTCAGACGCAGTCGCAATTAGTGATGAAGTCAATAAGTTTCTTTGGAGAAGGAGTGTAGAACGCCCGCCTAGGCATATACGTATTAAGGTTACAATGGATAGAGATAATATTGCAACCGTTTACCTAGCAGAGCATGAATAAAGGATCTTCCTTGCCGATCTCTCGATTTTCTGTGCTCGGAAGCCCTAACGTTGGGATCTATGCGCTTGCAACTAACAAATATGTTTTGGTTCCACCTAGGATGTCGGACCTAAAAATCCGAAGATTCGAGAAAACTCTTGGGGTTCCAGCGGTTAGAACCACGCTTGGGGGCACGATTCTGCTTGGGGTTTTGGCCACAGCAAACTCAAACGGCATAGTTGTTCCATGTTTCGTCTCGGAGGAGGAAACTAGGCCGCTATCAAGTATAGTTGAGAATATTATACGTGTGGAGAGCAAGAGAACAGCTTTAGGCAATCTAGTCTTGGCCAATGACCAAGGAGCTGTTATCGCAGAGTCCCTTTACAGAGAGCGAGATGTAGTTGTAAAGATCAAGGATGCCCTAGGTGTTGAGGTGGCCCCATGCCAGATAGCTAGGCTACCATATGTTGGATCCTTTGCGGCTGCCACAAACAAGGCTGCGTTGGTTCATCCCTTAATAGAGGATGATGAGAAGAGAATTATCTCCGACCTCCTAAAAGTTAATGTCAATACTGGAACCGTAAATGGAGGAAGCCCATACGTGCATTCCGGAATCCTAGTCAACGACCATGGAGCTATCGTGGGACCTCTGAGCGCGGGTTCTGAGCTTATGGTTATTTCGACCATCTTCGGAGTATGAATACCTAGTCTAGACTACCTCCTGAAAACCCGTACTTAATCCTATAAACTTTAAAAATAAGCGGATTACAAATGCTCCAACGCTTCCGCAGACTCTTAATCGATTTAGCACGCTTAGTTTGGTGTTTGCGATGAGTGAGGTCAAGATCTTCAGAATAAAGGGCGTTCTGCACGGGTCAAAGAGGACTACCTCATTCATGAAGGAGCTACGGTCAACCACTCCGGAGGCAGCTCTAGAACGAGTATACGCTGAGTTCGGAAGCAGACATAGGGTTAAAAGGGTTCACGTCAAAGTTGAATCTATCGAAGTTATTTCGCCTGAAGAAGCAAAGAACACAGTTGTTAAACAATTGAGCGAGGACTAAACTATGAGTAAAGATTCCATTCAAAGTCTTGTGATCGAGCTCCAATATCTTGAGAACGCTGCCCAAGTACTTCAACAGCGCATAAATCTTGTGGATGCAGCGATAACGGAGATACAGATAGCGAACTCAACGATTGAAGGGTTGAAAAAGGAGTCTGTAGGTTCTGAAATTTTGGTGCCGATTGGAGGCGGTTCCTACATAAGAGCAAAGATTGGAGATAGCGAAAAACTGATTGTGGGCATAGGGGCTAACGTTGCTATAGAGAAATCGCTATCGGAAGCTGCTGAAAGCTATAAAGCTAGAATTAACGACCTACAGAAGACTCGGGCAGCTATGGAGAAGCAGATTGATCAAATCTTAGTAGAGATAGAGAGAAGACGGCAAGAGCTTCAGAAACTTGTTAAAGAGGCCGAAGGAAAAGGAGATGTTTGAAGGTCTCAAGAAGAGCATTGGAGCACTTGTTGAGAGAGTCTCGAAAACCGAGTTAAGTTCAAAGGAACTTGATTCACTACTTTGGGACTTTAGGTTGGCTCTTCTAGAGAACGATGTAGGCTTTACTGTAGCAGAAAGAATATGCGATGATGTTAAGAGACGTCTTACCGGTATCCGGATAGGACGGCTTGAGGATAAAAGAAAGGTTGTAGAAGACGTTCTTAGACAGACACTATATGACATATTGAAGACTGAGAAACAAGTTAGCTTTCTCGAGCTTGCTGCTAAGAAGCGTGCTATGAAAGAGCCTTTTGTGGTCGTTTTCGTCGGGGTTAATGGCACTGGGAAAACAACCACCATAGCAAAGGTAGCTTACCTACTCTTGGAGAAAGGCTACTCCGTGGTCCTAGCCGGCAGTGACACATACCGAGCTGGCTCTATAGAACAGTTGGAAGGACACGCGAAACGTCTGGGTATTCGTTTAATCCACAGTGACTATGGTGCAGATGCTGCTGCTGTGGCGTCTGACGCCATAGCATATGCCCGCTCACATGGATTGAACGTTGTACTAGTTGACACTGCAGGAAGAATGCAGACAAACAAAAACCTGATGGATGAGATGCAGAAAATTATACGGGTAACAAAACCAGACTTGGTAGTTTTCATAGGCGATGCCCTAACCGGGAACGATGCTGTGGAGCAGGCTGAGCGGTTCAGCAGATTTGTCCCCCTTGATGCATCCATACTCACAAAGGTAGATGCAGATGCGAAGGGGGGCTCAGCCATTTCAGTATCTTACATTACAAAAAGACCAACTATCTATTTGGGTGTCGGCCAATCCTATGAAGACCTAATTCCTTTTGAGCCTGAGTTCATTATTAAGAAGATACTTGGATAACGGGTTAAATCAATGAAGAAGCGCTAGGAGCAGTGCTTTTTCGGTATGTAGCCTGTTCTCCGCTTCTTGCCAGATTCTGCTATTCGGGGAATCCATCACGTCCGAAGTTATTTCATAACCCCTCTGAGCTGGAAGGCAGTGAAGCACTATACAATCCTTCTTAGCCAGATCTAGTAGTCTTCGATTTAGTTGAAAGGGTCTGAATATCTTTAGACGTTTCTCTTTCTCACCTTCTTGACCAAGAGAGACCCAAGTATCAGTAACCAATACGTCAGCATCCTTGGCTGCTTCAACTGGGTCATTCACAAGAATCGAATTTCCTCTTATTCTTGGCTCATAACCTTCCGGTGTTGCCACCACTGCTTCCATACCAAACATTTGTGCACCTTGTAAGAGGCTGTTGCATACGTTGGTTCCATCACCTATCCAGCCTATTTTGAGGCCTGTGAAACGACCTTTGTTCTCCACTATAGTAAGAAGGTCAGCTAAAGCCTGACATGGATGATGAGTGTCATCCATACCATTTATCGTTGGTTTTTCGCAGCCATCTGCCAAATCCTCTATCTGTTTGTGCGTGAAAACTCTAGCCATCAGCGCATCACAATATAAACCGATGTTCTTTGCTTCATCTTTGATGTCACCTTTGACAAAGTTCGTGTCATTCCAGTTTAGGTTGATGGCATGTCCACCAAGCTGTGTCATAGCAACTTCAAATGAAACACGCGTTCTTGTGCTGGTTTTCGCAAATAGCATGGCTAATGTCTTTCCCTTCAATTCTTCCGAATATTTCACTTTCTTGACTTGCATGGCTAGTTCGAGTAGTTCCTCAAGTTCACTCTTTGAAAGGTCAGTTAAGGTAAGAAAGTCTCTGTTTCTTAGGGACAGCATCTATATCCTACCTTTAGTATAATAATCTCTAGTGAAAAGCTTTGCTGAGGACCTTCTATATGTATTCTGCAACTCTTCTTACATGATACGGCAAGTTTGCAATCGTCTTCTGTAGCTTATCTCGATCCTTTCCATCGATTCCTTTCCAATCTAAAACGATGATGGGGTCTTTCTCCAACATTCTCTGAGCACAGTACTGGATTAGCTCAGGTGTTAGGAGCTTTAAGTGATAAGAAGGAATAATGTGACCAAAGGCGACATGTGATTCGAGGCTGAGGCGGGTTAGTCTGCGGTTACAATGGGAGCCGCCTATGCCAACAGCTGAGACTAGGTTTGAACTACACTCAAGGGCAGCGATGGCTGCCCTTGCTACAGCTGTTCCTGCAGCCGAGTTTGACCACTCTTTGATAGTGCTTCCAATCTCAACGAAGAGACAGGGAACATCGAGGGATGGACCATGATGAGTCCCTTCATAATATATTTCAAATTCCTTCAGCCCAAGGCGAACCCGTTCTTCCGCCATCTTTTTGAGAGCCATACACATTGAGTTGGCAGGCGCGATCGACAGTTTTCTAGGTAACCCCCCGAACTCTGCGTCTCCAAGATTCCCAGGTACATGTACAGAGAGTATTGGTCTACTGTCCCTACTTTCATGGCGGCTGACGAAGACAATTAATTCAAATTCATCGGGTCTTGAGAGTTCTTGAAGCTTAACCAGTTCACCTTGGACAATCAGAAGGTTAGCCTCGCCAGAGGAGGTCTGGAGACGATACATGGGGTTGCCATGAAAGGTTTTTGAAGTCTCATCAATCCCGTTTTCTTTAATGAGTTTCATTGCGATGTTCTGACCCGCTATATCGCTTTTGGATGCAACTACCAACTTCATGTCTTAGCTTCCTCGAGTCGCACCATTCTAGGTAGCTTACTTCACGATGTGGAACTCCCTGCTTATAGGGTCGGCTAGGATATATAGAGGGCTATATTTTCAATCTCATAAAAATGTAACACTTACAGGCTATACCCAAGTAAAAGTGAAGCTGATACTTAATTAGCTTATTAGAAGAGGGACAAACCATACAGATGCAGGATCTCCTAACCTCTTTTAATCCAACTCCTCAATAATTAGAGTGGCTTCTATAGAAACATTCCTTCAGGTTTTCCATCTAGACATCCTTCACATCTATCATCAACATGAAACACTGGCACATTCGATGCAGATTCACCATGCGTATACATTTAGAATGCCCATACTTGCAGAACGCAGCTAACGCAAGAGAGCAATTAGATTAACCGCAAAGTTAAAAGACTCCACGGCATAGTTGACTCACACCGCTTGAGGTAGTTCCAGTTGCCTTTTCAAGACTTTAAAGACTCGGTCAAGCGTCTCATCAAAGTGGTTAGTAAACCAAGTAGGTCGGAGATATGGGTCTCCGTGAAAGTTAGCATTCTTGGTATCGGGATACTGGGTCTAATTGGGTTTTTGATAAAACTTGTTGGAGCAATTTTTCTTCGAGCAGGAGCTATTCCCTGAGGCGTGGTCTCCATGAGCAAACGGACACGAGAATATTCAATATTTGCTGTTAGGACGACTTCTGGACAGGAGCTGAATGCTGCCGAACTGATTGAGAATCGGGTTCGAGCCAACAAGTTTGAAGTTTTATCAATTCTTGTTACTGAGAGTCTTCCCGGCTATATCTTCTTGGAGGCTACAGAACCACATGAGGTTGAGGAAGCGATCGCAGGTATAAAACATGTTCGCTCTAAGGTTCCAGGAAAGGTCCCCTACTCAGAAATTGAAAAGTATTTTGCGAGTAAGCCAATTATTGAAGAACTTGATATCGGCTCTCTAGTAGAAGTAACGGGGGGACCATTCAAGGGTATGCGTGCAAAGATTACAAAGATTAACAAAGTTAAGCATGAGGCCACGCTCGAGTTGCTTGAGGCCACATTCAACCTTCCAATCACAGTGAACGCCGATTACCTAAAGCTTGTTGAGAAAGCTGCTGCTAAGGAAGGTGACACAACATGAGTGAGAGGAAGATAGTGGAGACTTTGGTAAGCGGAGGTCAAGCTACCGCGGGGCCTCCCCTAGGCCCAGCGCTTGGTCCCCTCGGGCTTAATGTCCTTGCAGTTGTGAAGAAAATAAATGAGCTAACGGCTCCATATGCAGGGATGAAGGTTCCAGTTAAGATCAGTGTTGACCCCGAGACAAAGGAGTTTGAAGTTTCCGTTGGAGTGCCAACCGTCTCCGCCCTTATTGTAAAGGAACTAGGCATCGCGAAAGGTTCTGGGAGCCCAAAAACCAATAAAGTTGGCAATCTTACTTTTGAACAGCTAGTTAGAATCACAAAGCTGAAACAAGGGGAGCTCCTCTCAACGACGCTGAAAGATGCTGTCAAGGAGGTTGCTGGTACATGCGCCAGCATGGGAATAACAATCGATGGGAAGGAGCCAAAGGATGTACAAAAGGATATAGACGCGGGTATCTACGATAAGTTTTTGAATATGTGACATACCCAAACGTACAAGTTCTAGGCTTTAATGCTGAAATAGGGAATCTAAATTGCCTGTTAATAAACAAGAAATATTGAAGGCTATCGGCGAAGCTAAGAGGAACTCAAAGAAGAGACGTTTCATCCAGTCAGTTGAGCTTATTATGAGTTTTGCAGACCTTGACCTGAAGAAGCCTGATAACAGACTGAACGAACTCATAGACCTCCCGCATCCACCCAAAGATAGAATGAGAATTGTTGTGTTTGCTGGAGGAGACTTAGCTCTAAGAGCAAGAAATGCTGGTGCTGACCAAGTCTTCGGAAGGGAATCTCTAGAAGCATTTGCCTCAGATAGGAAGGGAGCTAAGAAACTTGTTAACACCACAGACTTCTTCATCGCAGAGACACCGTTAATGCCTATAGTTGGTAAAGTTCTCGGACCGATACTTGGACCTAAAGGCAAAATGCCTACACCTATACCTCCTACCGCGCAGATAGACTCCGTTATCGACAGACATAGACGATCTGTAAGGCTACGTGTTCGCGACCAACCTAACGCGCAGTGTGTAGTTGGAACCGAGAACATGAGCGACGAGGAGCTTGCTGACAATATTCAGGCAATCGTCACTCGGATGGAAAGTAGGCTTCCGAAAGGTCTGAATAACATCCGTGAACTTGGTGTGAAGACGACCATGGGGCCTTTTGTAAAGATCCAATTGTAGGTGAAAGGGTATGTCAACAATGATGGAACGCCCCTCTCGAATACGGAAGGCTGAAGAAGTTAGAAAGCTGACCGACCTGATCGAAAGATTCAACGTTCTCGGTATTGCCAACCTCCAAAAGGTTCGTGCTATGCAGCTTCAGGAGCTGTCGAAGAAGTTCAGAGGGCAAGTTCTGATGAAGGTGGCGAAGAACACTATTCTTCGACGTGCTCTTGAAGCCAGCAAGAAACAAGATGTTAGGGCTCTAGGCGACTTGATTACTGGTTCAAACATTCTCCTATTGACCAACATAAATCCCTTCAAGCTGTCGCTAATGCTAGACCGAAACAAAGTCAGAATGTCAGCGAAAGCCGGAGACATAGCGCCGGATGACATAGTAATACCAGCTGGCAATACAGGTCTGCCTCCAGGACCCGCTATATCCGAACTTAGTGAGCTGGGGGTTCGCACCCGAATAGAGTCTGGAAGCGTGTATGTGATTCAAGATACAGTTGTTGCGAAGAAAGGTGAGCCTATTCAGCCGAGGGTTGCAAGTATCCTCTCTAAACTTGGTATCAAACCCATTGAGGTTGGTCTTAGTGTTGTAGCTGCTTATGAAAATGGGCTGATATTTAAGTCCGAAGATCTTCATGTAGACCTTCAGAAAATTAGAAAAGACTTTGAGTCTGCTTACACCTCAGCCATAGCGCTTTCAGTAAGCACAGGTTTCCCCACGCATGATACTATGGAGCTAATTTTACAACATGCCAAAATGAATGCATACAATCTTGCCATTACTTCAGGATACCCCTCCACTGAAACTATGCGGCCCCTGCTATCTAAGGCGTATGTTGACATGGTAAGCCTTTCGAAGTGTGTTGCAAAGGTGAACAAGGAGGCTGCGCCTCTGGAGTTTCGAGAGTGAACGAAAAGGTGAAAAGGAAGGCAATTAATCAACTTATTCATTAAACTAGCTTAAAGAATGGAGGTGACAAATAGGTGAAGTATGTTTACGCTGCCCTTCTGCTACACTCCTCTGGGAAGAAGGTCGATGAAGAGGGTCTGAGAAAGGTCATAGCGGCAACTGGTGCTCAGGTTGAGGAAGCAAGGATAAAGGCTTTAGTGGCTTCTCTAGCCGAGGTCAAC
>JAWBNY010000036.1:0-9028 GCA_038826985.1 Bathyarchaeia archaeon
CATATGTTGACAATCCGGTTGAGAAGTCTATTTCCCTCTTTTTCCCATATCGACACTAAGTAATCCCTCTTCTTCGAGAGCCATGGATATTTATTTTTTGGATCATGTACATGAAACTCAACCTTAGGCAGCCTCGAAGACAATACTTCACACCTACATGTTTGAATCTGATAGCCTTATACTCGTTTCCTTCTATGCGCCTTAAACTGTGCTTTAGATTTCAGTTACCCCTGTAGAATTTTCTATCGATATTATATCCAATAGCGGAAAGACATACAACTCTGAAGCATTTCTAAAGGACAGTGACAGACTTGGCCAAGTTTCTCGGCTTGTCTGGGTCTAGTCCTTTTTCAACAGCTACGTAGTATGCAAAAAGCTGTAGTGGTATGACGTAAGGTATAGGCGACAACACTTCAGGTATGCCTGTTTGTATTGGAACATAGTCATCTACCATCCTCTTTAACTCCTCATCAGTCTCGTCAAGGATTGCAATTATCCTTGCTCCTCGCGCCTTCATTTCCATAATATTGCTCATCGCTGCCTTGCGTGTACTATCCTTTGGGCAAACGAAAATCACGGGAAACCCTTCCTCAATCAAGCTTATAGGTCCGTGTTTGCTCTCCCCCGCAGGATAGGCAATCGATGGAATGTAGGCAATCTCCAAAAGCTTAAGTCTCCCCTCTAGGGCAGTGGCAGTACTTATTCCTCGTCCAAGGAAGTAGAAGCACTTGCATCCAGCATATTTCTTCGCCAAGTCTCTTATGTGTGCAGACTGCTCTTGAAGAATTTTCTCAACAATCGATGGGATCCTGTTCACGCATTCCTGTAGATCATCGATAGTTTCCTGTGATACTTTTCCTCTAACCTTTGCGAGGCGAAGCGCGAGTTGTATCATTACCATAAGTTGGCCAGTGTATGTTTTCGAGGCAGCTACACCTATCTCTGGACCAGTTTGTTGACATATATACGCTCTCGCAACTCTTGTTAATGTGGAACCTATCGTATTCGTAACGCCAAGTATTGTTGCTGCCTTTAAACGTGCATAGTTAATCGCATGCAAGATGTCCGCTGTCTCACCAGACTGGCTTAGAGCAAGAATTGTGCTATCTATTCCAACAGAGTCCCCATATTGATGTATGAATTCTGAGGCAATTATAGGTAGCGTTGCCAAGTTGCAAAGCTTCGAGAACATGTATGAAGCTGCGATACATGCATTGTTACTTGTTCCACATGCCAAGAGATAAATCTGTTCAGCCCTATCGAGGAAAGTTACAATTAAATCCAAATAATTCTTCTGCAAATGAAGCGCATTACGAAGCGACTCTGGTTGTTCATGAATCTCCTTAAGCATAAAGTGTGGATATCCTTTCTTCTGGGCCATCTCCATTGTCAACGAGACAGTTTCAGTATTCCTCGTCACAACGCTTCCATCCTCGATTCGACGCAGAATAAAGCCCTCCTTTGTAAGAACAGCTATCTCACCGTCGTTAACATAGACAACTCTATTTGTTAACGGTAGCAGTGCAGGAATGTCTGAGCTCAGATACATACCCTTCTCAGATACACCTAGGATCAAAGGGCTTTCTTTACGTGCACACACAATCCTATCGGCTGAAATGGAGGAGATGGCAGCAAAAGCATATGTCCCTTCCAGCTCTTTGACGGCTAAGCGAACGCTTTCCTCAAAGCTTATACCTTTTTCCATATGTTTTTCTATGAGATGCGGGATGACTTCTGTGTCAGTTTTTGAAACATATCTATGACCGCTATCTACTAGTTCCGTCATTAAGGATGAGAAATTATCGATGATCCCATTGTGTACCACAGCAATCTTGCCACTGCAGTCTAGGTGGGGGTGTGCGTTGACTTTTGAGGGAGCTCCATGTGTCGCCCACCTTGTATGGCCGACACCGACCCTTCCTGCCATCTCATCAAGGTTCAGTAGCTCGTGAACCTCATCGATCTTTCCAGCATCCTTTTTCAGCATCAGTTCTCCTTCAATACATGTTGCGATTCCTACCGAGTCGTACCCTCGATACTCGAGGCGTTTTAAGGCTGAGTGGACGACAGGTGCTGCTTCTCCTGCTTTGAGGATGCAACCAAATATCCCGCACATACACTTTTGTCCTCTAGATATTCCAAATGTTGATAAACGGACAATAAAAAGTTATGTAGCTATATGAGAGTTTGTTTGCTATCTCGGTAGTGGTCGGTAAGATGGACAAAGTTGGCTTTGGAGTCATTGGTGCAGGATTCTGGGGAAAGAACCATTCACGTGTGCTTGCAGAACTTCCAAACACCGAGCTTGTTGCAGTTTGTGACATAGATAGCTCGCGGGCGCAAGAGGTAGCTAGAAAATATGGAGCTGAGTGGTATACAAATCTTGAGGAATTCCTGAAAAGAACAGATGTTGGGGCAGTCTGTGTTTGTACCCCAACAACTACTCATGCTACAGTCTCCTTAGCTGCCCTGTCCAGAGGTAAACATTTGCTAATAGAGAAGCCGATCGCGGACAGTGTTGAGTCGGCAAGAAAGATCGTTAATGCTGTTAGACGTCGAGACCTACTGGTAATGGTAGGTTTCATCGAAAGATTCAATCCTGGTCTTCAACGCTTGAAAAACCTAATAGAGAGCGGTGCTCTGGGAGACATAGTTCTTGTGTTTGCACGCCGGGTAGGACGCTGGCCTGAGAGAGTGGGTGATGTCGGGGTAATAAAAGACTCAGCAATTCATGATTTAGACTTGATGCGCTATTTATTCAACGAGGAACCTCTATCTGTCTATGCTAGAGCTGGAAGCCTCGGCCACAAATTTGAGGACTATGCAGAGATCATGTTGAAGTTTTCCGGAATACGTTCTGGCTTTGTTGAAGCAAATTGGCTTACCCCTCGTAAGATAAGGACTCTAACGGTGACTGGGAAAGAGGGTATTGCTGTCCTAGACTTCATAACCCAAGAGATAGTCTTAGAGAACGCATATGAGACCGTAATAAAAAAACATGAATGGAAGGAGCCATTGAAAGCTGAGCTGGAGCACTTTGCAACAAGTATTCAGGAAGGAAGACAGCCGGATGTGACTGCATATGACGGTCTTAGGGCTCTCGAGATTTGTGAGGCAGCACTTATATCTGCTGAGACAGGTACTGTCCAGGTTCCTAAGCCTACGGCGTAAAGCATTATAAGCCTCCTTTGTATTGATATATACGATAAGCTTATTTCAGATGGTTAATTGGCGACATCTTGGAGATATGTTGCAGACCTAGTATGTCAAGGGACAAGAATGGGATATCTTCTCCAAATTTAAGCGATATCTATATGAAATTCTTTGTGAGGTTTTTTTCTTGAGTCGATGTCTGCGTGAAGGTGACTTTATTGAGAGTACGGAAGGACTAATCTTTGATGTGAAAGGCCTCGTTCATCCTCCAGACAGGGTTGTTGCTTTCGTTCGCTATATACCTGACAATCATGGGACTCGTGAAAGGAATGGCAAAAGATATAGAAAAATCTATGACCTTGGCGACCGATATGAATTTCTTAAAACTCATTACCCCGAATATGTAGTTTATGATAATGTGTTTGATGAAGAAATGTCTGAAGTACCTATAGATCGTGTGTTGAGAGTTTATCAACCTCTTGAGAAGACTAGAGCGTTGATTATTTCCCGATCGAGAACAAGTCTTGAGCAGAAGACTCTGGAGATGATTATTTCTTTATCTGAGGCTTCAGGAGTGGCTGTTGAGAATTTCGGCGTTTCTGGGTCGATTTTAGTCGGTCTCTCAGGGCCTTCATCAGATATCGATTTGATTGTTTACGGCTCAGAGCAATCTTGTCGTGTAAAGAATGCTCTCATGGAACTTCTTTCTGAAGGAAACAGCTTTTGTAGATACGGCGAATCCACTCTACGCAGAATCTACGATGAGCGTCATCGAGAGACAGGAGTCTCTTTTGAAGAATTTTCATACTCCGAGACTAGAAAGAGTTTCCAAGGACTCTTCAAAGGTACCGATTTCTTTGTCAGATACGTCAAAAGCTGGTCTGAAGTGGAGGAAACATACGGAAGTGTAAGATATCGAAATATTGGCATTGCCGAAGTCGAGGGCGTTATTGGTGACGATAGAGGGGCCCACTTTACTCCCTGTTTGTATACTTTGAACAATGTTAAAATACTATATGGACCGAGAGTCGGGCCCTTGACAGAGATCGTCTCTTTTCGGGGGAGGTTCTGTGAACATGCAACCAGTGGTGAATGTATAAGAGCCCGTGGGAAGGTCGAGAGTAAGATGGTTGATGATAAAATTAACTATAGGCTAGTGCTAGGCAATACTAGACGTGATTATATGGTAGTTTCTGAAAAGCATCGGCTTACTCGCTAACATCTCTTTATTAACAAATGGGTTCGAAATGTATCTTGACAGAGACTTCATAAGTACACGTGAAGGTTTGCTTTTTTGTGTGGTTGGGTGCGTTCATCCTAGAGATCGCGTCATAGCCTACCTAAAATATGTACCCGTCCAAAATGGCAAATGGATACGTGGAGACAAGCGTTATCAGAGGACGATGAAAAAATACACCGTACCCATGCTACTTGATAACATCAATAGTCTTCGCAAGAACTTCCCCCAATATGTATATAAATCAAAAGTGTTGGGAGTTGAGATGTCTGCTGTTCCTAGAAGGTGTATTGCGTATCATTACAAGCCTACAACTAAGTTGACTCAGCTTCTCTTAGCTTCATCTAAGGATGAATTGGAAGAGAAGGTTAGTGGGCTCATCCTAAAACTGTCCGATATTTCCGGTGTGAAAGTTGAGAACTTCGGTGTTACAGGCTCGATCTTGCTTGGTATACATAGTCAACAGTTCTCCGACATGGATATAGTCGTATATGGGCAAACCAATGTCGAATTGGTTCAAAAATCTTTAATGAGTCTTTTGGACTCCGAGACCCAGATTAGACCTTTCTTGAATAAGACACCTGGTCAAACAAAACTTCATTGGGCTCTAAGCCATCATATTACCATGCAGGAAGCTGAATGGTTTGCTGCTAGAAAATGGTATAGAGGTACGTATATGGATAGTGAATTCTCAATTCTTCCTGTGAAGTTGCCCCAGGAGGTTCAGGAGAGATATGGTGACTTATGGTATCGCTTTGAGACCATCATCGAAGGAACCGCTATTATATCTGACATTAAGGAATCATATTTTCTTCCGTCAATATACGGTCTGGAAGACATCCATCCGGCCTCTCTCTCAATGATAAGTCATCTTGTCTCATACGACGGTTTCTACTCAGGGATTTTCAAGGTAGGTGACGCCGTACGTTTCTGCGGCAAGCTTGAAAGGGTTCTCAATAAGAAAAGTGGAGAACAATCATGGAGAATAGTCATAGGCTCACCAGAAGCCAAAGGACTAGACTATGTTCGGCCAATTCTTTAAACCAGAGATATGTGTTTAAACCGAGGGTAGCAAAATAATATGAGGATGTATCAGACGCTTGAAGTTCTTGGACCTGAACATGAATTCGCGATAGTTGATGAGGATTTAAGGCCTATCCCGATCGCTGACAAAGTAATAAAAGCTGTTAAAGGACGAATTGTAAACCAGGCTTCTCTTGACGGTTCAAGCATTGGGAAGGAGCTTCAATTACATGTTCTGGAGTTTAAGGCTAACGAACCTTTCTCTTCTCCAGAGACATTTGAAAATACTATGCAAAAAAGCGTAGACAAGACTAACAAGCTGTTGTCTAGCAATTTTGACGCGATGCTTTTGGGAACAGGTATGCATCCTCATCTTCACCCAGCAGAAGCGCGAGTATGGCCGCATAGAGATCAGAAAATATACAATGCTCTCCACCAGATTTTTGGCTTAAGACAGCATGGCTGGGTCAATATTCAGAGTTTTCAGCTAAACCTACCATATAAAACGGAGGATGAAGGTCTTAGACTTCATAACTACCTCGCAAATCTGATACCCTATCTTCCTGCACTGACAGCGTCATCACCTATCTACGAGTCTAGGATAGGCAACTATGTGGACAATCGCCTTTATTTCTACGCTTCAAACCAGAAACAGATTCCTAGCATTGCTGGTGACATAGTTCCAGAATACATAAATTCATTTGACGAATACCATGAAAAAGTTATCGGCAAGTACTCAGCTGACCTTGAGAAGTTTGGAGCGCCTAGGCTCCTTCTCAACAAGGAATGGGTTAACTCCCGTGGCGCAATCATTCGCTTTGATAGGAGAACAATTGAAATCCGTGTCATGGATGAACAGGAATGTGTGAAAATTGATGTCGCTATTAGTTGCTTTATAAGATGCATTCTCAGAGCTTGGATGTCCAAGTACATAATTCTTCGTCCTCATGAAGAGCTTGTAAGGGATCTGTGGTCGATCGCTAGAAAAGGGTTAAGGGCCGAAGTTTGTCGTGGGAGTAATTTAACTGCTAGAGACATCTGTCTAGAACATCTTGAACAAGCCGAAACGTCCGCCACCGTCGAGGAGAAACGATACCTAGAAATTGTCGAGAACAGAATACGGGAAGGAAACCTTGCTGACCGTATTCTGAGAGACATAACTGGAGCAATAGGTGTCAGAAACTTCCGAAGTGCAGTGCTCGAGGTCTACTTAAGGCTGGCGAAATGTCTACGTGACAACATACCTTATTCCTGAATATATATGTGGAATAAACATGAATAAGCAATTGTCTAGACAAACAAACTTCATTTCTATCTGCAGTATATGCAAGTCTAAATGTTGCAAAGGGGCTCGCCCTCCTTTGAGTAGCAGCCGCATACAGATCATAGAAGACTACCTGTTAGAAAGAGGGATAGTCCCAAGATTTGACAGGAGAGAGTACTCGTTCCCATATGAGCGTGAAGACGGATATTGTAGCTTACTCGACGTCGAAACAGGATATTGTATTGTCCACGAAGTCAAACCTGAGACTTGCGTTGCAGGTCCTATAACCTTTGATATAGATGCTGGAAGAGGTGTGATTGAGTGGTACCTAAAAACTGAGGACATATGTCTTCTTGCAGGTGTCTTAGCTAGGAACAGGATGTTGCTTTTGGAGCATCTTCTTTCTGCTCGAAGGGAAATACTACACTTGGTGAACGAACTAAGTTCAACAGAATTGAAGGCGATTCTTAGAATAGAGGAAGAACACACAGTAAAGATCGGAGAAGAATGTCTCCCAGAGCTGATAGTAAAGAAACTTATTTAATCCATGAGATATACAAGAGAAGAGATTACACATCCATAGTGGTCCATAGGGACCCTCATGACCTCGATCCTATAGTTGATCCCATTCAACTGGATTTTTCGAATTTTTGCCATCTCCCTGATCTTCCAGTCCAGTATCTCTTTTAGGGCTTTCTGGTCCATATATCCATGCGCCTCAGCCACAAGTCCGTATTTCATCTCCGACTCGAAACCCCATGCAATACCAGCTCCGATTGTCGTCCCTTCCTCGCCGTCCATACGTGCTAATACACAATAGGTGATGGCGCCGACTGGCAAGTTCTCAACGTTTGCTTCTTTGCAACCACCAGGAAGAATAGAACTGACGCAGACTAGGTTACACTGTGAAATCTTAGCATGTTCAAGGGCTAGGTCAAAAGCATTTAGCTCTGAGACGGGGCTGGACGCCTTGCCGCTTGTTACAAAGAACCTCTTTGGAATCATTTCGCATCCTCGGACAATTTTTTTGAATTCAGTCATCTGTTGCGATTAAAACGTTTTGGTTCGGATTAAGAAGCGTGGTAAGGTGCCGCCGCTGTATAAGGATATGGGATAATTGCGATAGCCTCGCTTTAAATAGCTCTATTGTTATAGAAGGCTAACTCATAAGTTAACGCATCAAGAGATGGTGTGGACTAGGTTTTCTCGGGATTATTAGACTACTTTGTTTTCGTAATTGATATCGTTAACTTTAAACTCACTTTTGTATAAGATACTGTATGATTTTCTGATAGATGTCAGTATTCTTTTCGTCTTCCAGTCCAGCATATATGCTGGGATTATCATTAACTTCAACTACCATAAAGTCGCCGTCTACTTCCTTTATGTCAACACCAAATAAACCTGAACCAATTGCTTTGCAGGCGGATATGCCAATCTGTTTGAGACAACTTGGTATGTTCTCTCGCGGCACAGTTTTTGTTTGTCCCCAAACAACTTTATCCCTACCTCTAATTCGCGTTCCATGTTTCCATCTTCCCTTAGGGATGAGATATTGGCAGGCATACAATACCTCATTGTCTAGAATGCCTAGGCGCCAATCAAAATGTGTGGGTACGAACTTCTGAGCAACAATAAGGTCTGATCTTCTGAAGAAGCGCTTACATATTCTTCTAAATCCCCAGCTACTTTCTGTCTTTTCAACATACTTGGAAAAACTTGTATAAGGGGCTTTCAACACTACGGGCTTGCCTAGACACTCGAACACTCTATTGATTGTCTTTTCATTGATGTCATCTTTTGATAGATAGATTGATGGTATAAATGGCACTCCCGCCTTCTCGAGCATTTTATACATGTGAATCTTGTTGCTACATATCCGTATTATGTAAGGGTCATCTAGAACTGATAACCCGTTTTCCCATGCAATCTTTGAAGCGATGTACGCCGTGTACGATGGATCTGTTGTTGCTCGGATGAAAAGAGCGTCATACAGAGGGATCTGAGGAATATGCCGTTTTGTTACGAACTCAAAACTATGGTCAAGTTCTATGGCAGCTGACCTAAATCTGTCTAGTGCCTCTGCCTCTTTATGGTCTAGAAAGTTATATGTCTCCACAAAACAGGCAATGTCAGCCAAAAGTTCTCTCTACATCCTCCAATCTGCTGCGTATGGTCTCTAAATCAGACCTCGAGAGCTCGTGAGGATGAACCGACGTTAGATTACAGAGGTATGGTTCACCATTCACAATCTGGGCAATAAGCCGGAAAACTGGGAGTCTAAATTCGGCAAATACTACTCTAGCCATTTCGCGGAGAGAAGGATTCTCAGACTCTCCGAGAAGCGACTT
>JAWBNY010000037.1:0-9022 GCA_038826985.1 Bathyarchaeia archaeon
AGTTTCCCACTTTTCAAAGCTTCTAATAGGGCTTTCTCATCAACTATTCCACCTCTTGATATGTTGATAAGAAAAGCTCCATCCTTCATCATATCAATTTCTTTTTTCCCTATAAGATTCCTTGTATCATCCGTCAAAGGTGTATGAACACTAACCACGTCAGATTGCCTTAAGAGTTCGTCCAATCTCAGAAAAACCACATTGCTATCTATGTTCTGGACGTAAGGATCGTAGACACATACCTTCATGCCAAGTGCCAAGGCAAGTCTTGCAACTTCTCTTCCGATTCTGCCATACCCAATTATACCAAGCGCCTTCCCAAATATTGAATAGCCTATTAGGTCTTTCTTCCTCCACATACCCCGCTTCATCGAAGCATCTCCCTCAACCAGCCTAGTATGAAGAGCTAAGATCGCAGCTATAGCACCCTGTGCAACATACATTGTTTGAACCGGGGCATTGTAATAGGAAATCTTTCTCTTTCTCAGGCATTCTCTATCTATGTGATCTTCACCATGCGTCGCCGTGATCACAACTCTCAGCTTAGGCATCCTATCCACAAGGTTCACATCTACTTTGGTATTGCTTCTAACAACAAGGATCTCGACATCAACTAGTTCGGTTTCAAGACCTTCTATGCTATCAGCCTTGATTATCTGACCGTATTCTTTCAGCTCTTTAAAGAAGACTTCATCGAAGTTATCTAAAACTAGGATTTTGAATCGAGACATCCCTACCTCGCCATAAATGCAGGTTTGTTGACCTGGAACCTAAACTGCTAACCTTAGACTCCCTTTTAAACAATGTTGATAACAACCAATTAAGTTCGCTTAATAGGATCCGGGTTGGATAGAGCGAAGCAAAAAATGGGTTGATTAAAAAGCATGAATGCCCAAGCTGTCGAACCGAAAAACCAAGTTAACCTTCGGCATTAAAATTAGCTCGATTGTAACATAGCTGTGTTTCCTCTAATAGCTATTCCAGACAAGTATGTCTTCCAGTCTCCTCTTAGGAACGTTGATCACACCATTTTCGTCAACCCAGTATCTAGTGTCATCGTCCTTCATCTCAACGGCCCTAGACTTCTCAAGGGGATAACCTAGTGCTATTACAAGTTGAATCTGGAGGGCTTCGGGGACTCTAAGTATTCTTCTAAGATGCTCCCTATCGACCGAGCCCAACATACATGAAGACACCCCGGCTTCAAATGCAACTAGGCTTATACTCATAGCGGATATCCCAACATCATGACCAGGCTGATCTCTAACTTTTGTGTCCAAGAGGATCACGATGTAAGCGACTGGTACCTCCTCAGGAGCATGCTTGTATCCAGGTATATGTCTTGCCCAAGAGAGGGTACTAAAAACTTCTGGAAGAAGTTTTTCGTCATCAACAACAATATACTTCAACGGCTGAGCATTCCCACCTGAGGGAGACATTCTTGCAGCGTCTACACATCTTACCAACAATTCACGAGGTATACGCCTTTGCATGAACTTACGAATTGTTCTTCTACCAACTATGCTCTCATAGATCAAAGAAATTCACCTATATGATAAATTTTGTATTAAAGCATAAAACATTATGGGTTCCACTGCCTTAAGTTTAGTGTTGAGCTAAAATGCCTGTTCAATCATAGGTTCATGTATCAATTAACAGGATATAACATTAACAAATACAGTTCACAAAAGTTTATCTTAGCACCACCAACGCTCATTGAAAGAAGCTACAATCAACCTTGATATTAAATAGGAAAACCTCTATTTGAAGTAGATCTGCTCAAGATCCTTTCTAATCAGAAAATTCGATGAAGAATCTTTCGTTACAACTTTTCCGCCAACTATGATATATGCTCTATCAGATATTCCAAGAGCAATTCTAGCGTTCTGCTCGACAAGCATGATCGTCGTACCTCTTGACCTTATCTCCCTGATTTTCTCAACCAAAGTGCTCGCCGCCTTAGGCGACAGCCCAGCTGTGGGTTCATCAAGCATCAGCAGTCTAGGTCTTAGCATCATAGCTCTGGCCACAGCAAGCATCTGCCTCTCTCCGCCACTCAACGTCTTCGCAAGGTTATTCCTACGTCTTTCAATCTCAGGAAAAAGCTTGAAGATTTCCTCAACGTCCTTTCTAACCTCACCATCCTTTCTAAGGAACGCACCTAGTATGCAGTTCTCCTCGACTGTGAAATTTGAAAACACATTCTGCTGTTGCGGTGCATAACCTATCCCAATTGAAGCAACCTCATTCGGTTTGAGCCCCACTATTGGTTTATCTTGAAACCTAATCTCACCTTCGAAAAGAGTGGCTAAACCAAACACGGTGTTCAGAAGCGTTGTCTTGCCGGATCCGTTTGGGCCAAGTATAGCTACAATCTCTCCTTCGTCTACCTGGAGGTCAACACCCTCAAGGATTCTGGTCTTCCCATAGCCTGAAGATACATTGATCAGCTCAAGTAGCATGTTAGCTAGGCACCTCCCATGTAAGCCTTTATCACTTCTGGATCACTAGCCACTTCCTGAGGTTTCCCATGAGAGAGAACCTGACCCATGTTCAGAACATAGACATAATCCGCAAAGTCGAATAGAAGGTCAATTCTGTGCTCAATCACAAAAAAGGTTATGTTATGTGTATTCCTCAAAGCATTCACATATTCAAAGACTCTTCTTCCAGCAGCATACTGCACCCCAGCAGTAGGTTCATCAAGCAGTATCAATTTGGCCCCACCCAAGATACCCTTGCTGGTCTCCACCATCTTTAAGTCTCCACCTGACAGGTCAGCTACCGATGTTCTGTAAAGGGATTCCAAGCCCAGCCGGGTAATAAGATTCTTCACATCGGCTCCATATCTAAGCTCTTCATCGATCCATAACCTTTTAAAAGGTGCCCTCAGGAGGCTCTCACCCTTCTGGCCTTTAGGACTCAGCATCAGGTTTTCAAGCGTCGTCATGCTACTGAAAAGACGGGGATTCTGAAAGGTTCTAGCCACTCCCAGATTATAGATGCTGTCAGGATTCAACCCATCTATGCGTCTTCCCTCGAACATCACTTCCCCTGCATCTGGCTTGTAGAAGCCAGTTATGATGTTGAAAAGTGTGGTCTTACCGCTTCCGTTTGGCCCAATAAGCCCTGTTACAGAGCCCTTCTTAACTTCGAGGCTGATATTCTTGACCGCCTCAACGCCACCAAAAGACTTCGAAACATTCTTCACTTCTAGAATAGCACCCAACCGAGGAGCTACCCCCTAGCGAGCCAATTGAACGCCCTCTTCACTTTAGTTATGCCTCTGCTCAGCGCCTTTCCATTTTCGTCAGAATCAAATAGGCTCCAAACCTTTGTATAAACCGGCTTTTCAGGAAGCATCCCTTTCGGCTTGTACAAAAGGATCGTGACGATAACTAACCCTGTCATCATCCACCTTATGTAGTTGGGGTCAATCGCCAAGTCAGGTAGGTAGAAGTTTAAGGCGGAAGAAAACCAGCCAAGCAGCGATATTACAGCCGCCCCAGCCAAGACGCCTAGATTGTTTCCTCTACCACCTAGTATTACCATGCTCCATACCTCAAACGTAACTGCCGTTGTAAACATATCTGGACTGACTGAACCCTGATAGAACGCTAGGAGAGCACCCGCGACACCGCTCAATCCTGAAGCAATGAAGAGGAGCTGAGCTTTGACCCGTGGGACTGATTTGCCCATGCATAAGGATGCAACCTCATCCTCGCGTATAGATCTCAGCAATCTGCCATATGGAGAGTTTGCAAGTGTCTCAAAGTAGACATAAGTTATTGCAAGTATCGACATTGCTAGAACCGCGAAGAGTATTGACTTCAACGTAGGTTCGCCTAGCCATCCAAATGGGTTTGGAACCCCAAGCAGCCCATATGACCCCCCAGTGGGTGCGAAATGTTTCATAAATATTCTCAACATCTCTCCAAAACTCAGGATTGTTATCCCAAGAAACGCTGGACCTACACGAAGAGTCGGATATGAAATCAAGTAGCCCACGGTGCCTGATATGAGGAAAGACGCAACCAGCGACAGCAGAAAGACAGAAATGCTAAGTGCAGGGTTTGCCCCCGAGACTCGGCCCATCGCGATGATGGCATCAAGGCTGTAGATTGGGTAGTTGTATCCAAAGAAAGATAGAAAAGCCGTCAAAGAAAGGTAGCTGGCCACAAATGAGCCTATTCCATAGAAACTGACAAGACCTGTGTTAACCATACCTGCATAGCCAACTTCCATATTCAGACAGAGAGCCAAGATCCCATAGATGCTGAACAGCGTTAACCATGAAGATATAAACACGGTTACATCGACCATTGAAGGTTCACCTAGCTATTCGTTATCTCCTACGTGTAAGAAATCGGTACGGAAGACCACCACCGGCTCCAGCAGGAGGTCTCACTAGAATAACAAGAAGAAGCATGAAGAAGGAAAGAAATGGGCGAAAACTAAGCTCGATGCCCAAGAAACGATAAAGGAAGACGATCAGTATGTTCTCGCTGGAAGAGACGACCACAGATCCGATAAAAGTCATAGGAAGACTAGTTAGGCCTCCGATAACGCAGCAGGCGAACGTCTGTAGGATGATCATGTCTCCAAGTTCAGGCGAAACATATGTGAAAAGAGATAGCGCAAGCCCTCCTGTAGCGGCTAAACCACCTGAGATAAGCCAAGTGACCAACATAACACGTTCCTTGGATATGCCAGAGATCTGGGCAAGGTCGATGTTGTCAGCCACAGCTCGGAGGGCCATTCCAAGTTTCGTCCTAGTCAAGAAATATGCGAGCAAAGAAAGGCTGCCTGCAGCTAGAGAGATAACAAACAGCAATCTGCAGTTGATTTCAAAACCTAGGAAAACTGTCTGGCGAGGAAGGCTGATGTTGGGAGAGGTGTAGAATAGTGAGGTTACCCAACGCTTTTGGAGAATGTCAATAAGCGCGTAGAAGGCGTTCTTGATGAAGATCCAGAGACCCATAGATGCAATCATAAGTGTGACAGGACTGGATTCTCGTCTGATCAATGGGGAGAATACCGCTATGTCTGAAGCGATGGCTAGGCCTGCTCCAACAAGAAATGCAGCTGGAACAGCTATAAGCGGAGAGACCATTACGCCAGTTGCGGTACCAAGTAGGACTGTTGTGTAGGCACCGATAGTTACGTAAGTTCCATGCGCAAAGTTTAGCACCTTGCTGACTCTATAGCTCAGAGTAAGAGGTATGGCAAGAAGACTATAGGCACAAACATACCAAAGTGTGTTAGAGAGCTCGGTGGGAATCTCCAAGTCAAGAAACACCGTGTAAAACAATACCGATTTGGGCTATATGGTAAAAAAAGATATGAGTAGGTTCCAAAAGGTCTAATCCCACGTGATGGCTCCTCCCGAGTAGCTGGCTATGTCGACATATTGGTATTTACCATCCTCTAGCCTGACTGTCCAAATCGAGTAGTCTTGGAACATCTTGTCTCCGGCTTCGTCAAAGATGCACCAGCCAGATGCTCCATAGTACTTCTTTGCAACATCTGGAAGAACGGACTTTATCGCCTCACCGCTTGTGGATCCTACTCTAACAATTGACCATCCAGCAAGGAATATTGCATCATACAGGTTTGCGGTAAACACAGGCGGGTCTGATCCTGCCTTCGCTTTGTAGCGGGCAGCGAAATCCTTGTACAACGGATTCTCTCGAAATATTGGGCGTGTACCCATGAAGCCCGTTTTTTCAATGAATTTTGCAATGTTTTCTGCAAGCAGTCCTGATGCTCCTTGTACACCCTCGCTTGAGAACCATCTCAACGAAGACAAGAATGGGTCGTCTTCCGCATGATCGAGAATATTCACACCGTCAGTGTCAAATGTTATCATGACGATGCCCTCTACTTTGCCCTCTTTTGCGCTCGAGCTTAGCTGTGCCACCTCGCTCGCATAGTCTGCTTGCCCTGAAGCATATCTTATTGCTATAGATGAGCCGCCTAAGGCTTCGAATTCTCTACTAAAGAAGTCGGCGAATGCGATACCATACTCATCGTCTCTGTGAAATACGATAACCTTGTTAACACCTTGAGATTTTACAAGGGCAGCCAAAGCTTTTGCCTGTCCTGCATCTGAACCTACTGTTCTGAAAATATAGTCGCCTGGGATAGCCAAAGTTGGTGAGGTGGATGAGGCTGTAATCAGGACTATTTTGTTGTCATCCACAAAACTCTTACATGCCTTAACCTGGGAGCTACCGGCAGGTCCGATAACAACCTTGATCCCCGCCTGTGCTAGATTTTGAACCACCTTCAGGGCCTCTGTAGCCTGAGTTTTATCGTCTTGAACCACCAACGTGAACCTTGCTTTGATCCCGTATTTAGCCATCTCAGAGTTCAAGTCGTCTCTAGCCATCTCCAAGACAGTTCGCCACTGAACACCAATATCGGATAGTTCACCTGTAAGAGGCATGCTCGCACCAATCTTGTACTCAGTCACCTGAGTCAGCTGGTTGACCTGTTGCTGCAGCTGGCTTATCTTGCTGTTAAGCTCAGGAACCTGCCCAAGTGTAGGCGTAAGGGCACCATATGTCACTGCGCCTCCCAAGACTAAGCCTATAACCAAGAACACGAGCATCCGTGGGAGTTGACCTCCACCTCCGGATCTGGTTGCCATTTTCTATCTGCCTCCAACAATCTCTCCACTTTTCACACAACCTTTAACCTTATTAGCCTTATGGAGTGGCAAAACGAATGCAACCTGTTAACTAGGTTATTCAGAGTAAAACCAGAAATTAGATACGCTCTATGAATACAGTCTGGGTATGATTATAGCTAGCCACATCACCTCAACACTTAATCTAAACCTTTATCAATAAGACTATCTAGAATAAATACTTGGCTTTTTATCAACGTATGGATTACCCATTAGTAGAAAATATCTGACAAGACCATTACTCAACCAAGTTTAGTCAGGTTCTTGCCTATATGAAAACATAAACCAGTAAACGATTGATAACCAATTAAAAGCCGGCATAGGACTTTAGAGTTAGAGTAGGAACCTATGTAACAGAATCAGACAGAGTTTGCCAGGTTGAAAGAGGGAAAAAGAAGCTGGGCCTATAAACATAGCTTCGCTTGACACGTATGTTTTTTGAATTCTTCATTAACGTACTCAGTGCATAAACATGGCAACATATGGTGCTTATGGTGAGATCTTGCTCTGATAAGGTAGTGAAGGACTTCAAGAGAGCAAACGTAGCAATCGTTTGCATCGCATTTCTAGTTAAGAAGCTTGAACCCTAGATCCCAGATAACGAGAGGCGCAGGCTGAACCTACTTGAAGACCTATAGACTAATTTTGTTAAGCAGAGAAGGAGTGACCATGTTCACCGACCACGGCTAGTCAGACCTGAAATGGCCTTAACTAGAAGCAGCTGCGACTACTTTAAAGGTGAATTATCAGTAAAGAAGAGTGGTTGATGTAATGATAGATTTACCGCCTTCTGACCTCAGACTGCTTCAAGGGGTCTGCGAACTCCATGTTCACGCTGCTCCAGACATCTCTGAGAGGCCTTTCACAGAACTTGACCTAGCCAGGCAGGCGAGAGATGCAGGATATGCAGCAATACTATTCAAGAGCCACCACACCATAAACGCTGACCGAGCACAGTTAATACGCAAGGTTGTTCCAGGGATAGAAGTATTCGGTGGAGTAGTACTGAATCATCCTGTCGGGGGCATAAATCCACAGGCTGTAGAAGCTGCTATAGGATTTGGCGCAAAGGAAGTGTGGATGCCCACGATGCATGCGCTGAATCACATACAGGTTATTGGTGTGCCTGGTTATCCGAAACATAGCCTAGTAAGCACTGCCGTTAGGCCACGCAAACCAGTCCAAGGGATCTCTATTTTGGATTCAGCTGGAGGTCTGATACCTCAAGTAGAGGAGATACTTGGACTAGTAGCCGATGCAAACATCATTCTAGGCACTTGCCACCTTTCTCTCGAAGAGACTTTGAGTCTTGCGGATGCGGCTAGAAAAGCTGGTGTGAAGAAACTGCTTATAACCCACCCAGGCTGGGAAGCCACCAACTGGCCTATTGACACACTTGTGAGACTTGTTGGTATGGGTGCCACTCTCGAGTATTGTTATAATAGCTGCATGCCATATGGGAACAGGCTAGATCCAAAGAGGATAGTAGAGGGAGTCAAACGTGTTGGAGCTGAACACTGTGTTATGGCAACGGATTTTGGTCAGCCCTACAATCCGAACCCGATAGATGGAATGCGTCAGTTCATAAAAGTCATGATGGCTCTTGGGATAAGCGAGCAGGAAGTTGACATAATGACGCGTAGAAACCCAGCAAGACTCCTGAGCATACTTTGAGTAAATAGACTTAACTGGGATTCTGACGAAGCTGGATTGCTACTCGCCAAGATTCGAAGATTGCACAACCATCTGTCCTAGGTCTACATAAGGTCTTTCACTTAGACTCTTGCAACCTTCACAAGGAAATAATGAAGCTAGCTAACAACGCAACTTGATTGCTAGTATTGAAGAGATACATCAGCGGAAACAGCCGAGGTCCCCAACTCTTACAGGCCATAGTGGGCATTAATCTCTGACTGATATCTACTTACCACACCTGAAAGCACGTCGCTCACGTACACTCTACATCCTAGTTCCGAAGACTCTAGAAGCGCATACGCACAGGCCAAGTCGCGGAGACCCTCTTGCCCGCTCGTTTCAGGATCCTTACCACGCTCAATCGAACGAAGCCAGTCAAGCTGGTTAAGTGCGAAAGCATCTTTCAACCCCAAAGGGAAGAAGAGGTCTCGAACCGATGTTGAAAGTTCACTTTCAAAACGCTGAAGCAGCTGCTCCCGTCGACCATCATCGTAGATTATTTCTCCACCGTTTATGCAGCCTATGTTTCCATAGAATGCAGGTGAAGACGGGATCTCGAGAGGCGCTCCATGCCCAGCCCACGACCAGAGCAACTGCGCCACAGCACCATTCTCAAACCCTACAACTGCTAGGTAT
>JAWBNY010000038.1:0-8861 GCA_038826985.1 Bathyarchaeia archaeon
CAAACGTCATGAACAGCGTTGGACCAGACCCAGAGTTCAGATCTGTACTCAGATATTACCCGGCATCCGCAGCAACGGTAACCGTAGCGTTCTAATTGCTCAACTTAAGATGCCTCAACTATCCGAAAATATTGAACGGAGCCTAGCACAGTACTCCTCAGCTTTCCTACCCGGGTCTTTCGAGTAAATTATGTCTCTTGACACATTGACTAGAACGTTCTCAGCAGCAGCCTTGACTATTTCTAGGTTCCCCTCCTGGTACCCAATCCCTGGAACCAAGATCAGCTTCTCAGCCCCGATTATGTCGCGGACAACCTTCATATCCTTCTTAGTAACGTGGGAGGTGGCGCCTACAACAGCTCCATCCGCATCATATGTCCGGATATCCTCGGCTATTGCCAAGTACAATGGCTTCCCTGAGATTGTTGAGTTCTTCATGAAACGGGCTGCTTCAGGGTTCGAGGTCAGAGTCAGAACAAGGATGCCTAGTGAAGGCGTACCACTATGTGCCTTCGTCACAAGTGCCTCCAAGTTGCCTAGAAGAGGGTTCACAGTCAAGGCGTCGTACCCAAACCCACGTATATGGAATAGTGCGGACTCAACACTATCCGCAAGGTCGCCAAGCTTACAGTCAAGGATTGAGACAGCTCCAGCCTTATTTATAGCTGAGCTCAGCCTAGAATGCTCCTTCTTGCTAAAGCCTAGCAGATACTGCTGATTCGGCTTGAAGGCGCAGGCATAATCTTTAGTGGCCTCGATGATTTCAAGGCAGAAGCTAAGCCTGGCCTCGTTCTCGTCAGCTCCCTCCAGATATCTTCGGTCAATCGTATGTTCCCTCCTCTGCGCCGGCAGGGCTGGGTCCAGACCGACGCATAGAAGGCTTCGCCTCTCCCTCTGCGTAAGCTGGACTTTCTCCAGAAAAGGTAGACCCATCTCTTTCCGCCGAGGCTAGGTACCAAACTGTGCCTGGCTTGCTAGCTTTTTCAAGGTGGCTACGGCGCTTAGGATCGCCAGATAGCTTGTCTTTGGGTTGTCTGGTGAAGGAACATTCTCCGCACGCATCCTGAGGACTCCGAAGTCGCCCCTAACCTCAATCTCGTGGATGTTCCTAGAAACATTAGGGTCAGCTACGATCCTAACCATAGTTCTGTCAGGTCCTATGCCGACTAAGCTGAGTGCTGCAGCAACATTGACGTTGGCCGGAAAGAGTCTACAGGCCTCTCTTGCAGGGCCTTTGAATAGTTCGGTTGGCTCTTGGATCTGTCGAAGGTCTATCTTCTTCTCCTCCACTCCAGGTGCGCCAGCAAACCCCATAGGAGGCTTAGTCGTGGTGAGGGTCACCGAATCCACATGTCCAACAACCGCTGCCTTGACTCCGTCGAGTCCACAGATCGCGCCAGAGGGGATCCAGAGTCTGCCCCCACCTTTGGCCAAGGCCTTGTAGACCTCGGTCAACAGCTTAGGGTCAACAAACGCACCGACACTCATAGGCATAAGGTCCTTCCCAGACTCCAAGGCTTTCACAGCTATCTCCCTGAGAGCGGCCTGCGAGCTAGCCTCCAATATCAGCTTTACTTCACGGTCATTCAAGAGCTCTTCGAAGCTTCTGGCAACACGCGGCTTCGACTTCAACTCATTTGCGAGCTTCTCCGCCTTCTCAGGGTAGAGGTCATAGACCATGCGTAGCCGGGCATTCTCCACCTCATTTCTATCAAGGGTACGAGCTAGTATCGTCCCGATGGTTCCGCAACCTAACAGACCAACCTCAATCATGTCTACTGCAGCTCCTTAACGCTTATTGCTAAACTTATCTCTGCCTATATGTTAGGATCTATATTGATTAATATTAAGGTGCCTTATTCTTTTTTGATCCTTTACTCCAATATTGGCTCAGATTAGGTGAACACTTCTGCCTGACTCTTAACGTGTTCAGAGTCGAAGTTAAACAGTTAATACGCAAACAAAGTAATGTAAGGCTTAGTCAAGATTCATAAACCTGAATGGAGGTGAGTGAGATAGTGAAAGACCCTGTGTGCGGGATGGAAGTGAATGAGAAGACCGTGAGATTCAAGAGCGAATACTGTGGAAAGACATACTACTTCTGTAACGCATCATGCAAGAAAGCATTCGACGCAAACCCAGCCAAATATGTGAAACCTAGCTAAAAACCAACGTGAACTCGACTTACTATCCAGAGTTCAGATACCGGCTCCATGGACACTGAACCACAATGTTTGGTCAGCGGGAGACTGTTTCAAAGAATGCCACTTGCAATTTGAACATGATGGGCCGGAGGAGATTTGGACTCCTGACCGCTCGGTCTCTGAGATATATCAGCCGAGCGCTCCAACCAAGCTGAGCTACCGGCCCCCAGAAATTTGCAAATGTATCTCCATCATTTAAGAGTTCCCGATTTTAGGCCTAGGCAGAACCATCAAAACTTCGGCTGGGTCTCCCAACTGAATCGTTCTGCCCTCAATGTACATTTTTGCGACTAGAGCGCAGGTAACCGCATCCAGTTCATGCGTGGTTATCTCCTGTTTATCTATGTCCCCAGCAACCCCTAAACGACGTAGCCCGTTGCGTAGGCCCTCGAGGTCGCTCCTCCGTCTTATCCCTAGGAGATCCTGTGCACCGCCTGGGTAGGTTTCAATAACATGGAACCCTGCGGCTTCTAGCCTATTCTTGAGCCTGATGCCTCGGGCTGTGAGCAGCCGCATAGGGCCGAGTGTGATTGGGAAGAATCGGATTCCAAGGCCGCGTAGTTGCCTGTCACACTCCCTGAAGTGCGGCCTTCCACGGCAATGCTCTTCTAAACAGTGCCGTCCACGTGGTAGAGCAAGCGGCGCATCGACTGCTACGATTCTTGGCTTAGCGAGAGAGACTATGTGAACGATCTCTTCATCAGATTGAAGCAGACCCGTTTCTGCAACCATTTCCTTCAGGACACAGTATCCTGTCTGCCTACTTGCTGAGCCAGCTAAATCTATGCCTACATAGCTCAACGGACATCACCTTGTCTGCATGTCCTAGCTACATCCACGCTTACGCGCATGTTCAGGAACCTTCGTTAGCCTCCAGAACCCAAGGCCTATCGCTGCAGCTGCCACTATAGAGGCTGGGAAGAACCCAAACGTTTCTCCGAGAAAGCTGCCTATCAGAGGACCTATCGCCCACTCGGTTCCGTTGAAGAATGATAGTATTGCCATGTATATCCCTCGTCTCTCCGGTATTATATCCATCTGCCATGCAAACCAAACAGACTCGATGCAAGCCCAGAATAGACCGTTCATGACGTATACAGGATAGAGTTGACTTACGTTGGTTCTTGTCACAAAGAGTATTGGATGCAGCATTGCGAGGAATACCCCTCCTAGGAAAACCTGCTTTCGGCTTCTGTAATCGGCGACCCAACCCAACACGGGCAGAGTAGCCATCCGGACGATTGAGCTCAAAGCAGATAACTCCCCGATTTGGGTGCTACTCGCATTGAGGTTCTGCTTTAGGTGGATAGTGAAGATCGGTCCAGTCAGAGCCAGCCCAAGCCCTCTCACCGCGATGCCTATGCAATAGGCTGTGTACTCCTTCTCCTCCCTTAGCCACGTTGGGAGGGAAAGATAAGCCGTCTTCACACCTGCGAAGCCCTCCTTGTATAGCTCCTTCAAAGAGATGGAAGAATCCACATTCTCCACCTCAGCAAAGTTCAGTATTAGGAACGCGCAGAGCACATTTAATGCTGCGAAAATCAGGAACGGGACTTTGTAACCGAACATATCGACCATGTAGCCTGCGAGTAGTGCACCGACAGTTGCGCCTAGCCAGCCGATACCGTTGTAGGTACTTATGAACCTTGCTCGGACCTCTGGTTTGAGCGCCGAGACATAGAAGAGGCCGCTTACCAGACCCATCGGAGCCGCGAAAAGCCCCTTCAATGTGCTGATGAATATCACCTGCCATGGATGTGTAGCGAAGGCTATTGGAACCGCATGCACAGCGGTAACAAAGTAGCATGCAGCCCACAAGCTGCGGCTCCTAGAGTGTCTAGTTGCGGTCAAACCCCACGACAGTTGCATAAACGTGCTTGCAAGGCCGGGGACAGTTGAGTAAAGAGAAACATCGAGGAGACCGCCTTTTAGGTCGACTATGAATACGGGGACAAACCCCCAGATCCCTCTGGTCAAACCGTCCACGAAGATGAGGGAGTAGAACTTTATCAGCTCACGGTCGCGTAGGGTATACGTCGGCTCTGACCCCGGCCTGCAGGTTTTCTAATTACACAAGAAGGTGGGCATTATAACGTTTTCCTCTATGCTCAGGAAACCTAAGTTTGGGCTACGAAAACCATCAGCGTGGACTCTACAGAGCCTATTTATCTGGCTCAGTATCCTTAAAAGACGCATTGGAGATGAAGCCTAGTTGAGGATAGTTGGGATAGTCGGCAGCCCAAGAGTGGGCGGAAACACTGAGACTCTCACGCGGATTGCGCTTGAAGAAATATCCAATGAAGGTCTTGAGACAGAGCTCATAAGGCTTGCAGGGAAGAGAATTGAGCCTTGCGACGCATGCGGCACATGCCGTACGTCCAAGAAATGCCACCGAAAGGATGACTTCGAGTCAGTCTACGCCAAAATGTCTGAATCATGCGGAATAATACTTTCCACACCGGTCTACTATGGGGCTGCGTCACCCCAAATGGCTGCGTTAATCAGCAGATGCTACGCATACCCAAGGGATGATAGACCATTCGAGAACAAGGTTGGAGGGCCGATCGTCGTGGCACGTCGTGCAGGACATAACTTTACATTCGCGCAGCTAATGTTCTTCTTTATGTACCATGGAATGATTGTCCCAGGCTCAACCTACTGGAACATAGCATTCGGCCGCGAGATAGGTACAGTCACGAAAGATGCTGAGGGAATTCTCACCGTCAGGAATTTTGGGAGAAAGCTTGCCTGGCTTGCGAAGAAAGTCACGGCATGACCGTTCTTTGGCAAAGCTTTAGGACACTCTCTCTAAAAGGAGGATACACAAGGCCTCTCTCTGTGATGAATGCGTCCACAAGCTGTGGGGGGGTTATGTCAAACGCTGGGTTAAAGGCGGCGACTCCATCAGGAGTAATCCGCCTATTCAATATATACGTGACTTCGCGTTGGTCACGTTCCTCAACAACTATGTCTTTGAGCCTGTTGTTGAAGTCGAAGGTTGAGATAGGTGCTGCAACATAGAACGGCACATTATGCCTTCTGCACGCCATGGCCGCCATGTAGGTTCCTATCTTGTTGAATACGAAACATCCATCCTTGACTACTACACGGTCTGCGCCTACGACCATCTTATCAATCATCCCTTTTGATAGGCAGAAGCCAAGCGCACCATCCGCGATAACCCTCACCGGGATGTTGTCCTGCCTTAGTTCCCAAGCAGTCAATCGAGCACCTTGGAGTACAGGTCGCGTCTCCATCGCTATAACAGAGACCTTCTTTCCCTGCTCATATGCTACTTTCACAACCCCGAGGGCGGTTCCATATTCACCCGCCGTGGCCAACCATCCTGCGTTGCAGATTGTACCGATAACATCATTCTCCTTGATTAGGGAGGACCCGTATACTCCAATCTGCCTGTTAGCCGCGATGTCTTCTTCAGCGATATTCTGAGCAAGTGTGACTATGGCCTCCTTGAGTTCCTTTACATGACCCTCAAAGCTACGGGCGAAATCTAGAATCCTATCGACAGCCCAGAAGAGGTTCCACGCTGTAGGACGTGTCCTCTTTAAAACCTCAGAGGCTTCACACAGCTCACGCGAGAGCTCCTCAGACGTCTCTGCCTCACTATGGTAGGCTCTTAGGGCTAAAGCCATCGCTGCTGCAACACCGATAGCAGGTGCCCCCCTTATCTCTAGATTCTTGATTGCTTTCACTACTCGCTGTATGTTACGGCATTGGATGTACTCAAGTTTCTCCGGAAGCTTCCTCTGGTTAATCAGGATGACGGCTCCATCTTCCCAGCGGATTGTCCTCAAAAGCTCAAAGCCTTCCAGGCTTTATTGTCAGCACAACCTCCACAGGAAAAGAAGCGTTACCGAGCGTATGCCGCCACTCGTCGCCTACACCTATGAGGGCATATATTCCAGCAACCTCGGCTCGGCACTTGTCTACTAGGTTGACCAACGCCTTCTGGGTCTCACCGCTCTTGATGATATCGTCAACGATCAGCACGCCTTCGCCTCGTTTAAGCACGTTCCTCGGAATGTATAGACTCATAATAATCGCAGAGTTTCCTGGGATGTATGTCTCCTCTATGTAGTCACGTATGCCAACGTCTTTCGCCTTCTTTGCAATCACCATCTCTGTGCCGAGTGCCTCACTTACCAAGGTGGCCAGAGGTATACCGTCAACAGCAGCCGTCATAACCTTCGTGATCCTACGCCCGGCAAAGCGGGAGAAGACATACTGAGCCCCCTGCTGAAGCAGGGCAGGATCCGAGATAATGCTGCTGTTATCAAAATAACCGTATTCATCAAACCTGATCCTTCTTCTAAGCTCCTCTTCAAGTCCCACAAGCTTCTCAAGCGTCTTCCAAACAGTCTTCGCCCTACTCGAACTTGGCAATACATGGCCTTTCACATAACGGCTAAGAACGGTGACAGGAAGACCTGTCCGCCCAGAAAGCTCCCTGTAAGTGTACTTCTTCTTGGCCATCCTAAGCAGGTCAATGGTCATCAAACGAAACTTTAAGTCGCTAACATGACTTCCACTCACCGGGAATCCTCCTGGAAAACGTTTGTTGTATGCTTTCTTCTACCGTTTAAATCTCACTCTCCTTTGTTTTGACCTATGTTTAAATTCATCGTTGCCTCTAACAACTAACTTGGGCCCGTTGCCTAGCCAGGATAGGGCGCAGGCCTTCGGAGCCTGATGTCGCGGGTTCGAATCCTGCCGGGCCCGTCACTAGCTGGTGGATACATTTTCTTTTACCGTTCTTTCAAACCAATAGGCCCTATTTTCACTGACGCAAACCAAACTTCTACTTCATATACATGTGTTCGAAGGATTGTAGTTTCCAGCATAAACATCTCTTACATTTTCTCGGGAAGATGCAGAGCCTTCCAGAGTCGATTTCAATCCATCTATCTTCAGAGGCCTTCGGGAAGGAAGGCATTCATCATTGAGATAGCGTCGATTTTTCCTAGGTATCGTTCGGCAGTTGCGATGCGAATTAAGACTCGAATCAGGATCAGAATTGAAACCGCTTGGAGATAAGAGTGGCTTCAAACACAGCTTGTGATAGGAAACTGCCAGTTGAGAATGAGCTAAATGGCAGGTTTATTTGGAGTTTGACTCTTGGTCGCAGCTGTCAATCTTGACGCCTAAGAATCTGTGGCCGGCCATACAGACTTTGGCATATACATAGTCAGTGTTTAGTATTCAGTTCTTGCTGTAGTCTAGACCTTCCGGGACTGTTGCTATGCATCTAGCTAAAGGGCCATAGCATGTAAGGCCAGTTGCTCCATCCAGTTTGGCTGGGCCAACCGCTGACCACGAAAGGGATGGAAAGCAGTATGATTATTGTGCAGTAAATCGCGAAGACCGCTGCCACTTCTTTCACATCTTCAGGATAGGTCTTCTTGAAACATAACCTGAAGGGAAGGGCAGCTAAGTCTCTTAGGACTAATGGCGAGGGAAGGAAGGGGGTGTTCTTCCTAAAGTTTACATACTCTTCACCGGCCTTTTTCACCATCTGTATCTCCTCTTTCAGCGAGACACAAACTATCGTCAAGCTGGATAGAACCCATGGCAGACTTGCACCCGGGTTAGCTCCACCCCTTACAACAGGAGTGTTCGACCCCAATATCATCAGGCCGTAGCTCCAGAGGAGCCATCCTAAGTACTGGGGATGCCTCGTGTACCTGTATAGCCATGAACTTGCTACGTTTTTTTTCCTGTAGTGAGCGGTAAACCAAGCCGTCATGCCCAGTACAAAGATGAGTAGACCTGAAAAAACAAGCGCCACCGCGAAGGGTACTCTTACATCAGGGTGCATTTCACCTAGATGATAATGGATCACTCTGCTGTTACTCAGAAATTCATAGAATGGCATGTTGTCATCCAGCTTGATCAAAGAAAAAAGTAGGGTAAGAGGATACGTTACAGCCATGTATGGAAGGTAGACGACATCGCCAAGTCTCAGGTTGTCTAGGGATATGCTCCACAAGGGTATCCACAGTAGCCGTAACAAGCCAATTCCTGCTAGAAAGAACATGTATGAGACAAAATGGCCGAAGGTGGGGAGGAATAGCATTACAGAGCCTAGAGAAGCTATTTTGCTTCTCTCTGTTACAAACCCCATGATTGTGAGAAGAATCACTACGGCTAGACAACCATAGCCGATTACTCTGAGATTGTTCATAGCAATGAACTCTTCTATCAGGTTAGGGAAAAAAGCTGGGTTGAAATCTGGTATACCAATATATTTAACGATGAGATTGTTCAAATGTAAAGGTAACTCAAGTGTTATGAAAGTTAGAACAATCGCTAAGACCAACGCCAAACCAGCTAAGAAAACTGTTTCAGTCTTCTCCTTCATTACCAACTCAGCTTAGAAATAGTTCTACCGGCATATTAACATGCATCAGAAGGTTCTTACCTATTGACCCACTACTAACATGGTCTTCCACATCTTCTTGTATTAATTTTCAGAACACACATACTGCGATTCCTAATACATGGAGTTTTCTCCTGAAATGACTTTATAGCTATATGAAAACAGCTACTCCACAATTGCTGTTTAACATCTCTCAGATGTTAGCATGTTTGCAGACTTTGTCACCGTAGCAAGCCATAATAGGTGTGAGCGATCCCATA
>JAWBNY010000039.1:0-8822 GCA_038826985.1 Bathyarchaeia archaeon
TTACTAGATTCTGTGACGGCTTTACGAGAAACACGTTTAAGGCTGTTTCGAGTAGGGATCTAGGGTTACTGGTGTATCGGTTAGGTCTTGCTCAGGGTCTCAAGTTTCCTGTTACTCAACTGGTTAACACTTAACTTACCCGTCGTCAACAGCATGTTTTCTTCTCATATATTCTGGATTTGCTTCGCTGAACATTTTCCCTCTTCTTGTACCTTCTATGTATGAACCGCATGAGTCGGAACATGTCCTCTCGACCTTGGGGGAAAATCTTCTGGCAGGCGGAACAGGCATAGGCCAGGCCGTTTCCGTGGAACAGGGCGAGAATCAGGCTGATTTGGGAGATGAATTACGTCGAGAATCCATGGAGATTACGTCGAGATTGAGGATGTTGAAGTGAAGACAGCATAGCTGAGCTCTACTCTCGGGTTCATGATTCGAAAAGCCATTGTTGAGGAGTCGTCTCCAGTTCTCTCAGGTTCTCAGTTGTTGCCTTAAACCATCGTATCCTTTATGCGACCTGTGGAGAGTGAAGACTACGCCTCCCTGCTCTACCGTAGTTCGCTGGGATCTCCTCCAGCTGGCTTGATGGGTGGTTGGTGGATCACAGCCTCGCATTCAACGAGTAGGACTTGACTGTCCTTGATTGCTATAAGGTTCGCTGGCCTAGATCTAGCAAGTGGGAAACGACGAAGCCTCCAGCCCTAAGCCTGTCTCGGACAGCACACTCAGGGTTCCTTCTTTGGAAATGTTGCTCTGCATCTAGGCCAAAACCTTCATCACGAGTTTGACAGTTACGGTTCTGCAGCTGCAAGGCTTACCTCTGTCCTCATCTGCTGTACATAAGTGCCTTATCGCCGGGAGAAGTTCTCTGCCTACATCATCATGATCATACAATTTTTTCATCAATCTGCTTCGGAGCCCGTTCCTTAAAGAAGTCAGCCACACTTTCCGGGATCTCAAGCCGGATCATTTTGTCGAAGACGAATTAGATACTTCAGGCCGACCAGCCTCCTCTTCAGTGAGTAGGCTGTGACGTTTCCAGCCCTCACCGTCTCCCTATGACATCTAACAGTTTTCGTGAATGTTCTGTGAAACAGGCGTAGTAGGCTTGTTTCATTCATCGGAATAAGCCAAGGTCATATCGATCGTAGCTACCGAAATTTTGAGAACCAAGCGGGCCCGGAGGGATTTGAACCCTCGACATTCGGCTCCGGAGGCCGACGCCCTGTCCATACTAGACTACGGGCCCAAGGAAACGTATGGAGACAAACTGTATATCATCTCATTTCATGGACTGTACTATGTCCATTAACGCTGCTTCAGGGTCTTTGGCCCTGACGATGCCGCTGGCGATGAGTACACCCTCTGTTCCGAGTTTTATAGCCGCTGCAACGTCTTCGCCTTTCGTAATTCCTGCACCGCACAGGATTGTCACATCTGGATTTGCCCTTCGAACCAAGGCAACTGTGTCTGTCACCACCTCTGGCTTTGCCTTTGAAACAGGAATACCTGTGCCTATGAGTTCTGGAGGTTCGACAGCCACAATGTCTGGCTTATAGTAAGCGACTGTTGAGGCGTTAGCAGGTGTGTCAGCGCATACAACAGATATCAAGCCAACCTGTTTCGCTCTTCTTACGGCTTGGTCTATATCTTTAAGCGGAATTCTACGTTCGGAGTGGTTGATCAATGTTCCAACTGCACCCGCATCCTTCACCGCCTCGGGAAGGACGTGTCCTGTGTAGCTACCGTATGTTACAGGGTCTATGTGTTGACTGAAGACAGGTACAGAAGTCTGTGCAGAGATAGAGGCAATATCTGTAAACTGCGGCGCGACAGCTATGTATATGCCGGATCTCCTTGCAACATTCTCGGCTATCTTTGCTAGTTTCAAAGCATTCTTCCCTGTACCTTCAGCATAGGTTTTGAAGTTTACTATGACCATTGGTTTGCTGTAATCTACCATATTCTATCCCTTCGCGCTGTGGCTCATGTCTACCACACCGATATTAAAGTATGCATCCAGCGCTTATGTTCTCCATTATGGGCATGTAGAAGGGAGCTGGATCTAAGATGCACCCGGCCAAACCTCTGAATTCTATGCGTATTCGTCTGTCCAAATGCTTATCTAAGCCGTTAACGGACACTATCGACGATTGTAGGATTCAATCTCTTTGCTGCACCATTAGCCGTGATGACTGGGAAGCAGTTTCAATAGCGATACATGGTTTGTCCCAGCCAGATATTGCGCAGAACGGTTAAGTCATCCAAAACAGTTTCAAGCTTGACCCAGTTGTCAAAAATATTGTGAGCACAGCAAAAACGATCCGGTGGGTTATAGGCTCAGGCTTAATTGTAAAAGTAATGTTATAAGTGAGGGATAAAAAGTCGGCACCTAAACCTATGTAGGCATGTTGAACTTCAGCCAGCGTTTGCTTGACTATGACAAGTCTAAAATACATTGTAGGCCTGACCCCTTTCAGGTGGTATCATGCAAGGAGAAAGGTTAACCCTAGCAGCAGTTGGCGACTGTCAGATTACAACTAGACACTCGCCCTGTAAGGATCCACGTTTCCTAGAGCTGGTCGAGATCCTTAGGGGCGCTGACGTGGCTTACGCAAACATGGAACAGTGCATTCACAACTTCGGTTCTAACTGCTTCCCGTCTTTCTCGTCAGGAGGTACATACACGCATTCGCCGCCATTCGTTGCCGACGAAGTCAAGTGGATGGGGATCGATATGGTCTCCCTAGCCACTAATCATGCTCTTGACTGGATGTACGGAGGTCTGAAAGAGACGATTGACAACCTAGATAGGGTGGGTATAGCCCACGCGGGGACAGGAATGAACCTTGCCGAGGCTAGGGCACCATGCTTCTTCGATTCGGAGCAGGGGCGTGTCGCCTTGATCAGTGTAGACACAAGCAAGCCTATAGCGGCTGCTAGCCATGCGCGGCAGGATGCGCCTGGAAGGCCGGGTTCAAGTCCTCTTAGGGTTACACGCCTTGTAACCCTTGACCCGAAGACGTATGAGGCCATGAAGCAGGTTGCGTCAGTACTAGAGTCACTCGGGTTCGCCCTCTCGAAGAAGGACGCCGACCCCAACGAGATTGACCTCGGCTTCGAGAGAGGGTTCTGGCCGGTGAAGTTCACATTGGGAGAATCCTCAAAGGTGGTCTCCTCTCCCCTTGAGAGAGACCTCAAGGAGGTTCTTCAGATGATAAGCGATGCGAGGCGACAGGCAGACTGGGTCTTTGTGGCTCAGCATCACCATCTAACCGATGGACCCGACAGAGACATACCGTCGAAGGCTGTTGAGGAGTTCGCCCATGCCTGCCTATCAGAAGGCGCTGACGGATACATTGGCACAGGCCCACACAGGATCCAAGGGATAGAGATCTATAAGGGTAAGCCCATCTTCTATTCTCTGCCCGACTTTATACAGCAGAGAGACATGGTCAAGGCTGCGCCGCAGCAGTTCTACGAGCAGTTTGGTCTAGGCTTCTACAACACGCCTATGGACTCTATGGATGCTAGAGGGATGAAGGTCACAGCGCCTCCTCGAGGTAGCGGAATGGTGCTATGCAGATTTGAGAGACATAAAGTTGTGGAGATCAGGCTGTACCCTATTGACCCGCAGTCGGAGCTGCCTCGGTGGCAGATGGGTAGACCCCTACGGGCAGGAGAGGAGCTGGGTAGAAAGATTATTGAGCACTGGGCGAAGCTGTCAGCACCATACGGGACAGAGATTGAGTACAGAGACGGAGTTGGCTCGGTCAAGCTTGAGTATACTTAGACTTAAGACCTCTTCGCTAAATATGTATGGGTGCAAGTTAGGTGAAAGAGACGGTAAAGACTAGGTCTTGTCTTCGACCCTAGCACGATGAAAGTAATGAGTGGAAAGAATGGATATTCGGAGATAACTTTGACGTAGACTATGAGATCTCAACCCTTCCAGAGACGGAGGCAGCTGAGAGCCCAAGGTACATCAGAGGAGGATCTAAGCAGACTCGCAATGTCAGAGCTCGATTCAGAATTCTACAAAAAGATCACGAAGGGCTACTTTATTGTCGCGGGCGAGAACATGGGATGCAGACACGGCCACTCGCAGGGTCCTGAAGCAATCAAGTTCTGCATCATCGCAGCAGTCATCGCTGAGTCGCTTCACGAGTGGTTCCTAAGAAACTGCATCCTTGTAGGGCTACCAGTAGTAGCATACTAGGGCATCAAGCAAAAAGTGAGGTAGGGAGACACCTTGGAGCTTGACTTTGCTGGGGCAGACTCACGAATATTACAACAAGTGAGACATTAACCTTCAATCCGCTTCCTAACTTCCTGCTAAGGATCATGGAGGCGGGGACACCATCAGAGCACTTCAAACGACTAGCTAAGGCAAACAACTTGGACGACTACATAGCAGACTACGGTAGCATCCTGCTTCAACGATTGTGCCAACTCATCTCCGCAGCAAGAGCTCAATGTATCCAAGTATTGTCCAATCCAACAAACTCGAACAATACCAAATACAACAGGTGAAGAGAGCAGAAACCAAAAAACAGAGAATGCCGGGAAAGACCGGAGATAGAAGACAGAGACTTACTGGAGAACTCGGGTTGAACTATGCTATTCCTTTCTTCTAATCGTCACCATCTCCCCGCCTTCCCATAACATCCTCCTGCCAACCTTCTCAAGATCATCAAGGCCATCTACGATCTCAGCAAACACGTTTTCGGGGTCATGCGCCATATGACGGATCGAGTAGGTGGCGTGAAGACCATACGCCACGATGATCTCGCTTCTGATGCCCCTCACAGGGTCAGCGACCCTGAATATCACCTGCCCCTTTGTGTGGATTATCTGCTGATTCTCCCGCTCCACCGTAAAGTCGACGTCACATGCAAGTCCCTGACCTGCGGATGATGAGTGATGCATCCGGCACTTCAAAGGAAGCCTATCCCATATCTCTCTGCAGGTCTTCGGGGCCTTATCTTCAAGCAAATTAGCTGTGAAAAGGCCACCCTTCTCAAACTCTATGGTAATCTGCTTCATTAGACCATCAAAAGGGAGTTAGCCTGTCGATATTTAAGGCTGATATAGGTTTCGCCAACTTGGAATGGGACCGCTATACTGCGGGAGCGGAATGTTAAGGTTCTGAATATGCCATACGCGCTTGGGGCTGAGCAGCATTTTTGAGAGGAGCAAGCAAAACAGGCTTAAATGTCATGTGGAAGTCTGTTCGAAGAATTTCTCTGCGTCGTCTTCGGGACTATATCCCAACATTTCTCTTGCATTGGAGATGTCGAAGATCGAGTACCTGTTGTTGGACACGCCCCAGAATACAACGTATCTTGGAAGGTTCTCTGCCTCAATACATTTCCTAACCAGCTGCCCTGCATCCCTGTGGCTGAACCAAACAGAGTAGTATCCTACCTCTCCCAAAGGGCCCTTAAGAGGAGAGTCATCTCGGTTTACGCCTCCGAACCGTATTATGATTACCTGTAACCCTTTGTCTGCATAATACCTTCCCAGAGCCTCCATGTACACTTTGGTGGCTCCGTAAACGCTATCCGGATATGGAAGGTCATCGATGCGGATTAAAGGTATCTTCTCTATCTTGTCGAACTCCCTCTTGGCAATGTACCTGTACTCAGGCAGCGTCGTGAAGTCTCTTCCCCAGTATCCGCCTAGGGCATGGATTGAGCTCGCCATTATTAGTCTTCCAACCTTGGCTTCATATGCTGCCTTGTAGACGCTGGTCGTCATCGCAAGGTTGTTCAACGTCCGGTCTTCTTCGTGACTTATAGCTAGATGAATAACGGCGTCTTGACCCTCAAACTCCTTTTTCATGCCCTCATAGTCTCTCAACAGGTCGATAACCTTGAAGTTGGAGCCTTGGACTTGAGTTTGGCGATGGACAAGGAAGGTGTAATCGTAATCCATGCCCAAATTGTTTCTTAGCGCGGTTCCGATCGTTCCACCAGCACCAGTTATGAGTATACGTTTTCTCCTGTCTCTATGCGACATCTTGAGTTCGCCTAGCGAATCCTGCGGGCTCGGCATAAACTCCCCGTTTTCCATGGAGAATAAGGGTTATGTTCATTAGATCCAGATCTGGCCAAACTCAATGCAGCAAATTATCTAGCTGACGGCCATAAGAGGCATGTGGGTTCTCGCCCCGATGTCAAGGTTTTATGAGAACCTTGACAGAGATGTTTGGGTTTGCGGCGGTTTCAAACGCCTCCCTCACCTCCTCTAGCGGGAATTCATGGGATATCAGCGGCCTAAGTTCTACTTTCCCTTCAAGTATGAGCTTCAAAGCCTCCTTCTCAGGATCTGGGAAGTAGCTGGTCGAGCCCATTAAGCCATAGAGTATTAGGTTTCTACTCACAATCTCCTCAGCATCAAGCCTTGCCCCAGCCCCATAGTGGGCAATCAACACAATCCTCCCCCCTCTTCTAGTGAGCGCGATAGCTTGCTCAGCAGTGACCGAAGACCCAGCGCACTCGAATGTTACGTCGACGCCTCTTCCTCCGGTAATTGCCTTAACTTTCTCCTCCAAATTCTCCTCTGACGGGTTGACTACTGTCGCTCCCAACTGTCTAGCAACTTGTAGCCTCCTCCTTGAGACCTCACTCACTATGATTTCTCCAACTTGTTCAATCCTACAGCATTGCAGAACAGACAACCCTATCGGGCCGGCCCCTAGGATTAGGACTTTGTCACTTCTTAACGGCCTTGCTGCGTGGAAGCCGTTGATAGCAACAGTTAAAGGCTCTATCTGGGCAGCTTCTTCATAGCTCACCTGGCTTGGAACCTTAAGTATCGGCCTATCATCGGCTCTAGGTATGCGGATGTACTCGGCGAAGGCTCCATTTCCGTCGGTAACCCAGTTTAGGCCGAGGGTGACTCTATCACCAACCTTGAACTTACTAACGTTAACGCCTACATCTACTACATCACCGCAGTATTCATGTCCAGAGTTCAAGGGATATGGAGCCAATCTGAGACCGAAACGGTCTCCAACATACCTATGTATGTCTGACCCACATATACCACATGCTTTCACACGCACAAGAATGTCGTCAGAACCTATCGTTGGTATCTGCACCTCCTCCACTCTGATGTCTCGAGGGCCATGAATCCTTACGTATTTCAACTCGCTCCCTCCATCTTACATCAACAAGGCATGTTAACACTTTATCTAAAAGGGTTTACATGTCGGTAGGAGAGTGATTGGTTTGAAGATGCCGGATTATTGTTGCCTTCAGCTATGGAGTATGAGACCAGGATTACGGAGCCTAGAGTCATAGGTAAACCCTTAGTTCTCAGCATCACTGTAGGGAACCGCCATATTCCATATATGTCTATATATAGTCAGCATGATTGGATTTGGTGTAAAGACACCTCAGGCCAAGGAATATGGGGATTATGCTAACCTCAAGAAGGTCTGGCTTGAGGCTGAGAGGCTTGGGTACAACTCAGGTTGGCTATTCGACCATTTCTTTGTGCTACCCCAGATAGGGGTGTCGAACGAGCCCTGTCTTGAGGCTTGAACCACCATCGCCTCGCTTGCTATAGATGCAAAGAGGCTTAGGCCGGGTATTACCGTCATATGCGTAGGCTATAGGAGTCCCTCGCTTCTTGCTAAGATGGCATCAACCCTAGATGTCATAAGTAATGGTAGACTTGACCTTGGAGTAGGTGCAGGCTGGGCAGAACCTGAGTATCGAGCCTATGGATTCCAGTTTGACCCACCAGCCGTAGGGATTGAAAAGATGAGGGAGGCTGTGGTTATCATCAAGAAGATGTGGACAGAGGAGAAGACCACCTATTGGGGGAGATACTACAAGGTATTCGATGCCTACAACAGTCAACCTCTGCAGGAGCCGCACCCTCCGATTTGGATTGGCGGTGGAGGAGAGAAGTCCACACTAAGGGTCGTGGCCGAGGTTGCAGATGAATGCAACTTCGAGGGGTTAAGTGTTGAGGAGTACATACACAAGCTCGAGGTTCTAGACACCCACTGTGCCCGACTCCATAGAAGACCTGATGAGATCAGAGAGTCTTGGCAGGACAGAGTCTTAGTTGCAGACGATGAGGCTGAGGTCAGAAGAAAACTATGCAGGTTCCTAACCACCTATCGAGACGTCGAAGGAGCGGTTTCACACATCATTGTGGGAACCCCTGAACAATGCATTAGGAGGATAGGTCAATACATTGACCTTGGAGTTACACAGTTCATGCTGGTCTTCCCTGAGGCCCCTCGAGACTTGGAGGGCTTACAACTCTTCAGCAAGGAAGTCATGCCCAGCTTCTCCTAGCTGTGACCTATGTTGCTCAATCGTTGGTTCAATAGATAAAAAGCCAGCAAGGCCTCGTATCTAGAGGAGCCGCAGTTAAGGCCAACTGTTATTAGGATTCGAAGTAGCTGTGGATCTGAGCTACGTTGAAGGCCATGCAGCTTGTTGAGTATGGGAAGCCGCTTAGGCTTGTGGAGGTTCCTTCCCCAGAGGTTGGTACCCGCGATGCTCTTGTTAGGATTAGGTCCTGTGGGGTCTGCCATACCGATGTACACCTTCAGGAAGGCTCGATTCTCCGTGGGTCTCCGCCAATTATTTTGGGCCATGAGATGGCTGGTGATGTAGCTGCTTTTGGGGAAGATGTGGACTGGCTAAAGGAGAAAATGCGTGTTCTCGTGAACTACCATTATACCTGCGGTAGATGCCGCAACTGCCGGGTTGGGTTGGAGGAGGAGTGTACAAACCTTGTCTCCTCCGGCGTCGATGGGGCTGTTGGATATGCTGTATATGTTAGAGCTCCAGCCG
>JAWBNY010000040.1:0-8784 GCA_038826985.1 Bathyarchaeia archaeon
CGTCAAGCCCTGTCGTCAGGCTAAGCATCTTTGGGTTATCTGTTGAAACCTTAGGTACCTGTTCACCGATTATATGTTTGAACTCGCTTTCATCATAGATCTGGTCGATGTCTAGAAGAATGTTACCGGCCTTAAAATTTGGCTGTGGAATTCGAGATGGGCTGTACCACATGTTAATCTCGAAGCCATACTTCAAACTTAACGCTGCTAGGTCCTGCTCAAATCTATTGTAGAGTTGGAGTACATCGTTTCGAAAACGAGCTAATACCTCTACGTTTAGGGATTTTTTCTTCCTCAACCTTCTTGTACTCCACTCCCAGCTAGTAGAATCAGACCCTACTATCCCAACCTAACGCTAGGTTTTTCACCAGCTACTACGTTTGATGGCGAATAGCCATCGTAGGATTATCCATTAGGTACGAGTTGTAGTCAAATCATAAAGACTTCTGGAAGATTTTTGACAAGAATAATGTGAATAACAACGCCTAATACTAGTCTTTGTATTACTTTAGAGTATCTCATTGGATATATTTGATCTTGGATCCGACTTTAGCATCCTTTTGCTGAATAAAATTTGAGCAAGTCGTAGGAAACTTCGGAATGGTTGTTTCAATCTGTTAAAAGGAAACGTTTCTGATTTGACAGATGTTTAGGAAAAATATTAAGACTTCACTATTAAACTTGGCCAAGAAAACTGTCATCCATTAGACAAAAATACAAAATAGAATAAGCATAATCCACTATCTAGATAGATAATCTTTTATGACTTTCAGCTCTCCGGATAATATATTCCATATAGAGAAATTGGAGCCTTACACGCCATGGGAACATATATTATTGGGCAAACAACTGTTGAACTTGTTCAGGGCGATATTACGGAGCAAGAGACAGAAGCTATAGTTAATGCGGCAAATAGCTCGCTGATGGGAGGTGGAGGTGTAGATGGTGCAATCCATAGACGAGGTGGCCCGGAAATACTTGAAGCCTGTAGAAGGATTCGGGAAACGCAATGGCCTAAGGGGCTGCCAACAGGGAAAGCTGTTGTCACACCGGCGGGAAAGCTAAGGGCTAAGTTTGTGATCCACACTGTAGGGCCAATCTGGTATGGAGGTAGTATGGGTGAAGAGAGCCTCCTCCATGACTGCTATTGGAACTCGCTTATCTTAGCCACCCAACTGGGTGTGAGAACTATTGCTTTTCCAGCGATAAGTACGGGTGCTTATGGCTACCCCATCTACGAATCAGCGAACGTTGCATTAAGAACAGTTGTGGATTTTCTGAGGCGACATGACTTTCTGACTAAGGTCGTATTTGTATTGTTCACAGCTTCTGATCTGATGATCTATGAAAAAGTTGCAGCGAAATTGCTGGCGTCTGATTGATTTCTTTGTTACTACCTTGAGTTAGAGGAATCCTATCCGTGTTCAATTGCTCATGATTATGGGTCTTGGTTTCGTCCTCTACACAGTAGATTAGTGACACGAATGACCAGCATATCTTACCTCACTATAGCCAGTATAATACCGATGATGAAGCCCAAGGTGACAGGAAGAATAGTTGTCAGTCCGAATGCATAGATAAGAGACAATGAAATACTCCAAAGTTGACTCATGCCGACCCCTAGATGCTCTTGGACTGTTCTTAAAATGTTTGGAGATTGCCAAATGTTAAGGATCATGCCTAGTATTAGAATAAGTATAATTGACGCAACATACTTGAGCGCTTTGATTGAGAAATATCCTAGAGCAAGCCCCAGCAACAATTCGATACCAAAGATAAGTAGCACCGAAGGATTACCGAGAAGGCTCAGCACGTAGTTCAGATCTTGACCAGATGACTGTGCTGACGAAACAATCATATTTAGGAAACAGTTAGCCATCAACGCAGCCAAGAATCCTCGTGCCTTCGTAGCCATATTGTAGCTCATGGAGATTTGGGCTATCTAATAAGCCTTCTTCTAAAGATGAAACAGGTGACAAAAATAATGCTTTTAGCCATATACTGCCTTAGCTTAACTGTGGGAAAAAAGGAAACCATGTAGGAAGCCATATGGCCTTGACACAACAGTTGCGACTATATTTATGCTTAGTTCTCTCTTTTTTCATATAGCCATATTCTTCCATCTTAAGCGTTTTGCTGCATGCTTTACCGCAAGTGTTCAATCTGAGCTATGCTAAGTTTCACGTCAGCACAGGTTCATTATGTATGTAGGGTCTGAACTTGTAGAGAAGGTTTTTAACTACTCTGATAGTTTTGCTTTAGTTTGACCTATATGCCAGACTCGATAAGAGTGGGGATTATTGGAGCCACAGGCTATACTGGAGCAGCCTTACTTGAAGTACTCGTTCGACACCCATCTGTAGAGCTACAGTTTGCTACAACGCGGCAACTCGATTTATCAGGGGAATTTGTCCAAAGAGAGCATCCGAACCTTCTTGCTCTAACCGACTTGAAATTCACAGCATATGACCCTGCAAACCCCTCGCTGATGGAAATTAACAGAAAAATACTTGCACAAGCCAGAGAATGCGACGTGACATTTCTCTGCGTCCCTTCAGGAGCAAGCGCAAACTTGACAAAAGATCTAATAGGCTACCATACACGCATCATCGACACTAGTGCAGACTTTCGACTAAAGGATCCAAAGACATACAAAGAATATTATGGGCGGGAGCATCCTTTACCAAACCTCTTGCGTGAGTATGTATACGGTCTGCCAGAACTTCATAGGGAGGAGATAAGGAAAGCTAGGTATATTGCTTGTCCCGGATGTAATGCGACAGCGATGATACTTGCAGCGCTCCCTTTAACCAAGCTTGAGATTTACCACAAACTCAAGATTGCCTTCGACATCATGGTTGGTTCCTCGGAAGCAGGAGCTGAATTAACTAGAGCATCCCACCATGCAGAAAGGTCGGGAGTTGCACGACCATATTCGGTGAGAGAGCACAGACATCTAGCCGAGGTAAGACAGGAGCTTGGGCTCAGGCCCGACCAAGTCGGGGCCTCTATGTTCGCTATACCGATGGTAAGAGGTGTTGAATGCATCGGACACGTTTTTGCGGACGAGATTGTTGGGGAACAAGAGCTGTGGAAAGCCTACCGAGCTGTCTACGGAAAGGAACCTTTTGTAAGGATCCGGGCCAGAAAAACAGGTGGACCTGGAGGCTTTCCCGATGTAAAATACGTTCGTGGCTCAAACTTCTGCGACGTAGGCTTCTTTGTTGACGAAGAAAGGGGTAAGATTGGGATAATCTCAGCTGTGGATAACTTACTGAAAGGCGACGTGGGGAATGCTGTACAGTGCATGAACATCATGTTCGGGCTGGACGAAACAACTAGGCTTAGAGACATGGTTCCAAGCTATTTATATGAGTAGGCTGACCAGTTAGAGAATTACGTTATTTCACTCTCTTCACCGTATTCAGTCTTTGAACAAGCCTAATGCACTCAATTGTTGGTTTTCATTTTCTTTTAACGAAACCGAATTAAGTAACAGCATTAAAAACAGATTTGGACGCAAATGAGGACACTACTAGCCTCGTTACTTATCATTACTCTGGTTCTGAGTCAAGTTCCATATCCCGTTTATGCTTTGGAGGATACTGACATATCTCTGACTTTCAACTGGTCCAGTGAAGTCTACTATTCAGGTGACTACGGAAACGTCTCAATACTGCTTCAGAGTAAGAGCTCTAATGAACTGGTACTCAAGAGGGTTCGCTTAGCCTTCATAGGAGGCTTCTACTACTATCGTAGCTTCCAGCTTGACTTGAGTCACAGTCCTATTACGGTTGAACCTAATGGGTCATGTAACCTTCCTAGCATAAGCTTCTATCTTCATACCCGTGACCCGGAGGGCCCACTAGAATATCAGGTCATTCTTGAACTTGAAGAGAATAGTACACTTGGTTGGATGTCCACTACATGGTGTTCTTCACGGTACACAATAATTGTTCACGGCTTAGATGAAAGACTCTACCTTAACTCATCAATCCTTGTGGAGGAGAAGCTGGCTCAAGCAAAAGCTGCCAACTTCTCCGATTCATATGCTAGACATCTCCTACAGCAAAGCATTGAAGAGAAGAGTCTAGCCACTCAGCTCTCACAAGAAGCGCGGTGGAGCGAGGCCGTAAAGCGTATAGAAGAAGCTTCTAGGCTTCTAGAACAGGCTTTCTCCTATGAAAAGCTATACTGGAAAGAGAAGGCGTAGACAGCGTTGTCTTCTTTGATGCTTGGTCTAAACCAAACAAATCTTCAGGGCGGCGAGGCAGAAGCCCTGTTCTTGTATGCGTTGAGTAAAGCTGAGGAAGCTAAAAGCGCATATGGTCATGAAGAGTTCAAATCCGCAACCTTGTTAGCGATATCTGGCTTAGAGCTATTAGAAAAGGCTGTTGAGGCTGAGAGAGCTGACCAGAACAGAAGAAGGTATCTAACGACATTCGCTGTCTCAGGGATTATTGCAACCTTTATCGGTCTAGCAGTTTTCATTTTTATCAAGCATAGAAAGAGTCCGAACAAAGTTGCGGCTAGTACGCAGCGACTCACGTAAAAGACCTAACACGATAGCTTCAGGGAACTGTCGACCTTGTTTGTTGAGTAAAGCTAGCGTTATCACCGCATATCAGACTATAAACGGATACAGAAGTGCTTTGTAATGCTCGTTTATATGAATATATATGTTTATGTCTTATGATTAGACTAGAAAAACTTGGCTCAAACCAGATTAAGTCAGGCATATCTATAAGTGGAAGTGTTGTTAACAGGTAGGTTGAAATGTTTCGTTTTGAGAAAGCACAAGAGATTTTTGATGTTGGAGGCGTTAGACTTGGAGGACAACCCGGGGAGCTGCCAACAGTGATGATAGGAAGCATCTTTTTTCATGGAGATAAGACTGTCACAGACCCTGTCAAAGGAGAATTCGACAAGGAGAGAGCCCTAAAGCTTCTCACAGAAGATGATGAACAGAGTCGTCGAACAGGAAACCCTAGAATGGTTGACGTCAATGGCTTAACGCCAGCTGCCCTGCTCAGGTTCATCGATTTTGTTGCAGATAACACGGAGTCGCCTTTCCTAATAGATGCAGTGAGCACAGAAGCTAGAGTAGCAGCGATTAGACATGTGGCTGAGGTAGGTCTGGTTGGGCGATGCGTCTTCAACTCAATTGGTCAGGACGCGAAACAGGAGGAGCTTGTTGCAATCAAGGAGGCAGGGATAAGCAGTGCTATTCTGCTTCTTTTCAACAAGCGTAAGCCCACTATAGAGGGACGTATGGAAATGCTTCAAGGTGCAGGTTCGGGAAAGGGACTTCTTGAAGTGGCTATTGAAGCAGGGATCAAGAATCTGCTTGTTGATGTATCCATTATAGACGTTCCAGACCCTGGCCCGGCAGCAAAGGCTTGCTTCCTCGTGAAGCAAAAGTTTGGGCTTCCTGCTGGATGTGGGCCTCATAACGCTGTACAGATGTGGCGTCAAAGTGGAAGACTCAGCAGGTCTGAGATAGATTCACCGAATGCTGTTGCTCACACAACGCCAATTCTCATGGGAGCAAATTTCGTGTTGTATGGTCCCATATCGTATGCTCCAAGGATATATCTTCCATGTGCTTTGGCCGATGCATATATTGCATACTGTATGCGTCAGCAATATGGTCTGCGTCCGCTAACGAAAAATCACCCCCTGTTTAGGATCTTCTAGTTTGGAATAGGCAGAATCCTGTAAACTGATGATTGTGAAGTTTTGCTCTAAGCATAGAACTGCACAGTAATAGATATCAAGTTAGTCTAGCTGTAGGGATGGGCATATGTTAACAGACGTTTTTCAAAGAGGTTCTTCATATTACCTTCCTGAGGCTGTGTCCTTTGGGGAGCCGATGGTAGAATTCAATGCTCGGATTGAAGGCAGGCTCAGAGACGTTGAGCTTTTTGAGAGGGGGTTCGGAGGAGATACATCCAATATGGCTATAGCCTTGACTAGACTCGGTCATAGCTGCGGTTATATTACCAAAGTCGGGGCAGACGAGTTCGGTGCATCACTCATCAACCTCTGGTCGAGAGAGAATGTGGATATATCCCATGTTATAGTTGAGAAGAAAGGCTTCACAGGGATCTACTTTGTGGCGAGGATGACCAATGGCAGCCATGAGTTCACGTACTATCGCAGAGGTTCCGCAGCAAGCCACTTTTCTCCAGAGGATCTTGATATGGAATATATTAATCGGGCTAAAGTCTTTCACACAAGCGGTATAACCCAGGCTATAAGTGTTTCCTGTCGCAGGGCTGTTGAAAGGGTTCTAGATGAGTTGGATAGAACACGTGTTTTAGTGAGCTATGACCCGAACCTCAGGTTGAGGCTTTGGTCTCTCCCCTTAGCTAGGAGGATAATCCTCAGGACTATAGCTCGGTCAGACATAGTGTTTCCAAGCTTTGATGATGCCAAGGCTCTACTCAAGGAGAGGACACCTGAAGATCTTGCGAAGCGTATGTTAGAACTTGGATGCCGCCTTGTTGCTATGAAGATGGGTTCTGAAGGCTGTATAGTGGCTGAGAGAAGCGAGATAGTAAAAGTGCCAGCCTTCCCTGTGAAGGTGGTAGATACCACTGGCGCAGGAGACGCTTTTGACGCTGGCTTCATCGCATCTATTCTTGAAGGAAAAAACTCTCGAGACTCAGCCATCTTTGCAAACGCTGTCGCCGCTCTGAAATGTCAAGGAAAGGGTGCAGTCATATCTCAGCCAAAGAGAAGCGATGTTGAGTGCTTCTTGAAGCAGTAGACTCAAATGCCAGTGGAGATAAAGAGAAGGACATATTCTATGGTGGGGCTTTATGCGCCAGTAAGATTCTGCGGAGACGCTCCGCGACGATAACTTCCTCACCTTCCCTGAGAAAGTATGTGTCAATCAGCCTAGATGCCTTGTTTGTCAGCGGGTTGAAGTAGATTCCTGACCGAAGTATCACCGGCGGGTCTTCCTTCGCCATTGCCGCGTCCACTTCTTCAGGTGTAAGCTTAAGTTCGTTGGTGTTCCATTGGACTCTAACCCTTGGTACATGCGGTGAGACAGGGTGTTCATGGAATGTCTCATCGTTTGGTATTATGTCTACTTCGAAACCGCTTATATCCCTGAGTTGGTCAGCAATGTACTTGGCCGTCCGCATCTGCTGCTCATACCACTTATCCCCTTCCTTTACGAAGATCTCCAGAGCTACTACAAGACCTACAATCTGCTCTTTGCTTACCTTGAAGGCTCTTCCCCACCCTCCGCTAGGTGAGGCGAATAGCTTGATTGCTTCGATCAGCTCGACCCCTCTCTTACCTTTCGCCAGTATCAGGCCGGTATCGTTAGGTCCTCTGATTCCTTTTCCTCCGCTGAATATACTTATGTCCGCCCCCGCATCGGCGAACTTATGCAGGTTAGCTACAGGGGGAAGGATGGATGCTGTGTCCACTATAACTGGGAGTTGATATTTCTGAGCTACCTTAACAACACCCTCTATAGGTATTATTCCCCGAGGCGTAGTATGGTAGGAGTTGACGTATGCAAGGCAACAAGTCTGATCAGTAATCACGTCTTCAAGTTCCTGCTGAGAGCAGCGGAGGTATCCAGCTGCCCCGTAGTATATCAGCTTCGCTCCGGCTGCAGTCCACTGTGGGTCATAAAATGTAGAGTGCCCGCGGTGCATAACGACTTCGTTTTTCATACCCGTTGTGTCCGGAAGACGCCTTATTTTGGCTGTGTCCTTTCCAGTCATAGACGCTGCAACTGAGAGCTCAATCCCTCCGGCAGCACCGGTGGTTACAAAGGCCGCGTCAACTTGGCATAGCTCTGCGATGCGTGAGCCAGCTTTGTCTATTAGTTCATCAATTTTCACGAAAGTCTTTGAGACTTCTTCCATGGCATCGTTTACTTCTTTTGGAAGCCATGTGCCCCCGAGGGTTGTGGACCAGTTGCATGCGTTAATCCAGGAACGGACACCCAGCCGGGTTAGTATTTTGCTTTCATATGGATAGGACATGTTAACCTGCACCCACATCTACGATTTAGCAAGTTGTATATACCTCTTCGGATGCGTTTTCAGACCGCTCGTTTTCGGCTACCCTATAACCCGCTCTATGTAACGTAGGGCGTTCTCACCGACTATCTTCGCTATCTCTTGGTCTGAGTAGCCTCTTGAGATAAGTCCTCTCGTGATATTTTGCCACTCGGCTACGCCGTTTAGTCCCTCAGTATACACAGCGTACGGCCAATTCGGGTCTTTAGCCTTCCAGCTTGGCATTCTTGCATATTCAGCTATAGGTATCTTTGGCCTTGGCCCATACCATACTCGTCCTTCAACTGGCATACTCACATCCTCTGTTACAGGTTCTCCACGCTCAGCTGTAACACCTGCAGGGTTATCGGAGCCGATGCAGACATGGTCTATCCCAGCGACATCTACGGCATGGTCAATATGGTCTAGGACATCCCATATTCCTGCACGCCTCCTCTCCTCTATTGTCTTCTTCATATTTGGTAAAGCGTGTGCGATGGTTTCTATGCCTATTATTCCGCCTTTCTCAGCGCAGGCTTTGATAAGCTCATCCGGTCTAGATTTATGGTAGTAGCTAACGCATGTTACTATATGTGAAAGCATAACCGGGTCTCGGGAGTTCTCGATTGCATCATAAGCTGTCTTTATACCAGCGTGGGCTATACTAATCATCATTCCTAACTTATTCATTCGGTCGATGAGTTGGAGGCCAAAGTAGCTGAGACCTGAATCAGCTCTTTCATCGAAGCCATCACCT
>JAWBNY010000041.1:0-8723 GCA_038826985.1 Bathyarchaeia archaeon
GGCAAGATACTTGTTTCTAACACTGAAAGGAAATGTGTCATTGAACTCTAGCTCCATACCATCTAGGTAAAACAGATGCGAGACTGAACCGTCCTTTACTTCCATCTGTTTCCATCTTAGACAACTCGCCTTGAATTCCTCGACACTTTCTTTCATGTATTCTAAACTCCTTTGCTATGTCAGGTTCTAGGCTCCTACTTCCATGACTTTCGCTTAGTTGCCTCAAGTAGCATGCAATTGCCACTCGAGATTATTGCGAATAGTCCTAACCTTGCTATAAGTTGAACAAACTCTATGCTCCTTCCATCTCTTAACGCAGATATTAGATGTCTACAAGTACAGTCGAAACGTGTCTACAGTAACTCGGGATGAAGCTATAAACTTATTCCATAGTTCTTCCAAAACCCGAGTTCGAAGTAGCTTCATTGGCGCTTACTTCGTTGTCTTTGTATAGATTACATTCCCTAAAAATAGGTTTAATTTGAATAAATGGATTTACCATTTAATATAATTGTTTTTTCTACAGCCTGAAGGCGGAATGATTAATATGAAGCCAGGAAAGAATTGGAGCAGGATCAATATTCACCTCTCCGATTGCGGTTTGAGTTCCAACCCTAGGTGGTCGGAACCATGATCATGAACATATGAGATATTGAGAGGCGACGAATCACGTGAAAAGCTGAAAACCGTGGAGTGAGATGTAATTGAAGTATGTCGTTGAAGCAATTTCGATACAGGAAAAAGATATGCTGATTGAACGCTACGCTGATAGGCTACTGTATGAAGAGAGAGCAGACATCTACGGTTGCTGCATCAAACTCTTGACAGATACTAAGTATGTGAAAGAGCGTTGGGAAGAGAGCTTCTACCCCATGTCGGCTCACACTCGATCCCATGGGCGTCTAATAGTTGTCGAAGACCTCAGTAGCGGAATGAAGGCAATGTACGGTTCCTCATCTAAGACAGCTTTCTTGGTTAACTTTGACTACTACGGCTGGGTTAAATCTCTTGCACTGAGTCTCGCGGGTGACATCCTAGAAGACCAGCATGGGATTAATTCGGTTCATGGAGCCTGTGTGGACATAGATGGACAGGGTGTATGCCTTATTGCTCCCTCTGGAACTGGAAAGACAACACATACCTATGGCCTCTTGAGGTTGAAGGGCGTTAGGGTTGTCTCAGACGACTGGTTCTTTGTACGCATCTTGGGCGATGACGCTATTGCTTTCGGTTCTGAGAAGAACTTCTACATTCAGGCAGATATTGCGGAACATTGGGATGAGTACCGAAGGCTTATTGATAATGCAGAATTTGACAGCAAGGGACGGGCGGTCGTTAACGTGAGATGGGTGGTGGGGAAAGGGAAGATCCTGCCAATGACAACGCTCAAAAAGGCAATAATTCTGAAGCGCGATCTTAGTGACGAATCAGCTCTAATGAAAATGGGTTGCCGAGAAGCTACAGAGTATCTAGCATCTTTCAGTTTTGCCAATCCTCACCTGTTGGTGAGCGATGTCAGAAAGACTTTGATGCGGAAGCGTTTCTTCAACGAGTTTTTTGGAAAGTTGGATGTGTACCTTGTGAACACGAGGCTGCCTGTGCTTGACACAAACAGATTGATCAAGGAAGAGATTCTGGGAATCTAAGCTATTGGCTGAGGCTGGTTGATCCAGTTCAGAACTGCATTGTTTTTCCGTTGACGCTCAGTCTTCGGTCACAACGCTGAAAAGCATCACTATTGCAAGGATGATGTGTAACATCCCGATTACTCCAGACACTTCTTGGGGATAACCTATCCCTGCTATTCTTGTGAAGCCTAGTAGCATTGCAGGCAAAATTAAAGCCAGAGCAATTACATCGTTCAAGACAAATCTACTCTTGCCTGACTTTCTCAGCTGGGTAAACTCCCTTGAGATTGTTGTGAGGATGACTATTCCCAACGTTATGAGCATGATTCCTTCTGTGACTGATTGAATATCGAGTGTTATTGGCAGAACCCGTAGATGGGCAAACCCAACAAGAACTGCTGAGATGGTTGAGCCTATAGCTAGGACATATTTAGATGTAAACAATACGCGTATATTCCAAGAGGTCTTTTCCTTTTTTCCCTCTTTTGGCATGAGGCTGCTCCATCCTAGTTGTATGCATTCCTACAATAGATATTACTAATAAACAGATTCCTACCGCGAGATTTGTACTACGCTACACTGCATAGTGGATGTAGGCTTTGAACACTAGTATAGTTTAAATTTCTCAGTAGATTGGCCTATGTAAATTGTCTCAAAGGAAAGGTCGATGTGTTCCCAGTAAGCGAGCCTCATATCTATAAAGAGTTCAGGAAGGTTGGTGCCAAACGCTACTATCTTGCATGATTATTGATGTACGGTGCTCCTAGAAACGTTGCTACCATGATGATGATTCAAGGGCGCCTCTGGTCAAGACGATAACTCTCACCAATTCAGCGATGAAGAGTGTCAATTTTTGCTTTATATCTACCACTTCCTCCTCTAAGGCGTTGTTTATTCTCTTTTTCCCGTAGAGGCTGTAGGAATGGGTTAAGAAGGCTCTCAACAACTCTATGCCGATAAATTCCCAACATACTGGATGTAAAGTTTGGAAGTGCTGTGGATGGAATCCTTAATCCAGTTATGTATGTTTTGATTATTCAGTTTCCTATGTAACTCTTACATATTATCAAGTATTTTCATATTACCCAAGCATATTGCTTGTAGTTTCGGCCTCTAATAAGAGAATTTATAGGTATGAGTTTGCGTTATACTTGGATAGTGATGTAGCATGAGTAAGATTTTGGGAAATCTTAGTAGCATTATAGAGGCGCTTGCTGGTAAAGGCTCAGACCTTGTCATAAGTTTTGAAAACTTGAAGGTTTCACTTCTAAGAGGGGAAGAGGAAAAACCAAGTCTAAGCCTGAACCTTACTGGGAGCATTAGACTGGACGTGGTTTACGTAAAAGAGTAGGGCAGCTTCTTTGGTGTTGTCAACCACTACTTTCGAGACGCTGATATGTATTCTTAAAGCTCTAAGAAGCGGTGGCCTATTATTAAAGGCTGGAAGCATTGGACTCGTTAAGATAGGCGTAACCCAAGGCGAGGTCGTAGTAGATCTTCTAAACCTTGAGGTTATGAAACTACTACTTGAACCACTCAGAAAAGCTCACGGCTCCACCCACGTTAGGATTAGACAGGGGAACGAATCATCCCTTCTTGAAGCTCTAAAGATAGTCAAGAGCTTTGCGGAGAAGCTTAGAGAGGAAGAGTTGACTATCCGTGTTATGAGTTCGGGAGAGCCTGTTCTGACCATGGGGAAAAAAGCAGATCCTAGACTATCAAGACTAATTTTGGGAAGAAGTATAGAAGCCAATGTGTCCAGGATGCTTTCGTTGATAAGAGCCTTAGTGTAAAATTTGCATGATTTATCACCTATAATGTCAAATTATATCCTTTTTCTCTCATTAAGCCATTTTCCATACTGTTACTAGCCTCATAAGGAGATTCACTGGTTTTCTTTTGCTTTATCTGACTAGTTGTTCAAAACTTTTCTTAATAACTTTATTTTATCATCAACTTTCATATCTTCAACCTTTTCTAAATCTACTTTCGACTTAATAGCCTTGTTTGTCAAAACAGAATATCTTCCATATGTAGTAACGCTCAATCTCAACTCACTAGCTTTATTGGTTTGTTAGGCTTTCCAAACAACATGAAGTTAACATTTATACTTACCGCTTAACAAATTAAAAAGCATTTGAAATGTAAAGAATCTAATTTTTTTCGACCTATTCCATACAACTTAAGAGATATTACTATCGATTCTGCGTTCCTACCTTTTGTTAAAAATGTATATACAACAGTTCTATTGTTTTAGATGTCAAAACTTAACTGTCTGTTCAGTAACAAGTTCTATGGCTGGATTAGGTGGCAATATTGTCAGCAAATGTTAACGTTGAACCTGATGGTAGGAGACTATCCGCTAAGGTTGGATCAAAACTATTAGATGTTCTTCGCGGTGCTGGCATTTTGCTTAGAACTGACTGCGGAGGAAAAGGTTCGTGTGGCAAATGTTTGCTATTAATTAAGGATCAGAGAAATGTTTCTGAGGTTGCGGAGATTGAGCGTCATCTCCTGACTAGTGAACAGATTGCATTAGGCTATCGTCTGGCCTGCCAGACAATACTTCTAGGTGACGTTGCAGTCTACATCCCTCAAGATAGAGTAGGCAAGCGTAGGATCCTAGAGAGTGGACTTGAGATCGCTGTAGAGGCTAATCCTAGAGTACGCACATACCCTTTGGTTCTATCTCCTCCTAAACTTGGCAAAGTTGTTTCAGATGCTGATAACCTCATTCATGCTTTGAGGTCACAGTGGAGTGTGGAAGTTGACTCAATAAGATATGGCGTTTTGAAGATACTTCCAGATACCATACGTCGGTCAGGATGGAAGATTCAGGTGGTTGTACGAGACAGAGAAGTAATAGACCTTAGAGAAAACGGAGATCAATCGATATATGGATTAGCTGTTGACGTTGGTACTTCGAAACTTGTTCTTCAACTGGTTGAACTTGGAAGCGGCGTTACAGTAGGTGTGGAGTCGATGGAGAATCCTCAGATCGTTCACGGCGAGGACATTTATTCACGAATGTCATACGCCATGGCTGGGCCAGATAGGAGGGATGAGCTTTCACGCTTGGTGATTCAAGGTATAAATTCTCTTATATCAGAAATATGCGTGAAGAAGGGGGTCAACAGTGAACAGGTCTATGAGATGGTCGTTGTCGGAAACACGGCAATGCACCATCTTTTCTTAGGTCTACCTACGAGGCACCTGGCGCTTTCTCCCTTCGTGCCTGTTATTGAAAGAGGGATGGATTTCTCCCCTAAGGATTTGTCTGTTAACATCAATCCATATGGAAACGTCTACATGTTTCCAGTCATCGCCGGTTTTGTGGGTGGCGATGCCGTAGCAGATATTATTGCTACAGGAATACACCGTTCTGAGAAATTTAATTTGCTCGTAGACATAGGAACTAACACTGAGATTTGTCTCGGTAACAGGGACAGCCTAATATGCTGTTCTTGCGCTTCAGGCCCAGCATTTGAAGGCTACCACATAACATACGGTGTCAAGGCGATAAGAGGTGCAATAGAGCGTGTTAGGATCCTCTCAACTTCCAAGGTCGAATATCAGACAGTGGAAGGTGCCAGACCTGTCGGTATTTGCGGATCTGGGATGGTCGATGCACTGGCGGAGATGTTAAGAAACAGAATTCTAACGACAGATGGGCGTTTTAACCCTCAACTGAGAGACGCACTTCCAAAGTATAATGGTACGCCCGCTTTCACGATAGCGCCAGCGGAGGAGACGCTTATTGGCGAGGCAATATTGGTTACGCAGAAAGATGTCAGAGAGCTGCAGCTAGCTAAGGCCGCGATCATGACTGGTTGCAAAGCTTTGCTCGAGGAAAAGAATGTCTGCGAAGAAGAGGTTGAGACAGTGTATGTTGCAGGGGCCTTCGGTAGCTACCTTAACATACGGAGTGCGATAGCTATCGGAATGCTCCCTCAGATACCTCCTGAACGTTTTAGGATAGTCGGGAACACCGCTGTGGTCGGGGCCAAACTAGGACTCATATCTACAAGTCAACGTGAAGAAGCCGAAAATATCGCGCGTGTAGCTGAATACTTGGAACTCGGTGCTAGACCAAGCTTCAATAAGGAGTTTACTCAGGCTCTAGAGTTCCCGAACATTGGTGAACCATGAGGAAACATTAATAGAGTTGAATGTTATCGAAAAAGACTGTGACGGTTCGATGGTTTACTGCACAAAATGTGGTGAAAAGCTACCCGAGGAAGCAAACTTCTGCCCAAAATGTGGTGTTCGGACTCCTCGAGGACGGGAGACGAATGCTCCTTTCCCTGTTGAGAATCTCCGCGAAGCGTTGGCCTCAGCTGGGAAAGAGGTTGAGAAAGCATTCCAAATAGCTTTGAAGGAAATCGAGAAGGCATTCAAGGAGGCGCAGGAGGAGATTAAGAAGGCGACTGGATAGTTAAGATATTAACGAACAACTCCTCTCAACTTTGGAAATTAGGTAAACAACAAGTTATCTCATTAAAATGCATGGATATGTATACTGCCTACTGTTTGTAATGCGTGTGGTTCTTGAGCCTGTTGTACACTTGTGGCTGCTTTGTTTCAAAAAGAAACTGCATCAACTATGGTGAAGTATGAATCATAGTGGTTACAGAGTACCGTTTTTCATCGGCTATAATTATTTGACTTTTTGGAACTATTATAGGTAGGGTTTCAGGTCTATCGTATATGATATTTCTCCCAGTGGAGAACTGCTTCAAGAGGCTTCTTTTCCTTCGTAGGCCACCTGACAGGGACACCGATCGGGATTAGCGTCAGTAGCCTTTTCTCCTTAGGTATGTTTAGCAAATTCTTGAACTCTTCTTCCCTAGGTAGTGTGTACCCTTCCAGCCAGCAGGAGCCATAGCCAAGCGCGGTGCTAGCTAAGAGCATGTTTTGAATTGCGGCTGAACCGTCTTCAAGCCACCAGCGAGATGATGGATCCATAACAACCGCGATTATTGCGCCAGCTTTCTCCATCCAGTTGGCTGCAACTTTTAGCTTGCTAATCATTTCTCGGTCAGTTACAACTATGAACTCCCATGGTTGTCTATTACCACCTGATGGGGCAAGTCTTCCAGCATCAACTATCTTCTCCAGATCCTCCTTTGGAATTGGGCTACCCGTAAACTCTCTTACACTTCTACGCTTCTTTATGGCTTCAAACACATCCATAATGAGTCACTCCTAGCTGTTAACACGGGATTATATCTAGCGTATAGATATTTCTACTGTCCTTTCTGGTCTTAATCCCAGACCTCGCATAGCGCTATTTCTGACTGTTGAGGTAATTTGCAAGCTTCGGGCAGTAGGTAGTTTTTGAGGCCGACCACAGGCCGCTAATTAACCCGCATTTATATTGTAAACAACGCTTAGAAGTTTCTCCCTTCATCTGAGATGATCTGGGTTCTAGAAAGAGACACGCAATGAGTTCATATACCTAATATCAGATAGCATCGTTAGATTTGACTGCTACGGTTTGATTTTCTAGAGTGGATGGCTTAATGGATATAACAAGTTGCAGAAGAAAATACAGTTATAATACTCTCGGTCGTCTTGAGTTTAAGAACCGTTTCGTATAAGCCTCTATATGATTGATAATTAAACCTGTTTAATGATTAGGACGTTCTTCTACCTTTAAGACGTAGTCCTATGTATCCGGCCGATATTGTCACTGAAGCTGGAATTGCCAAAGCCAGCGTTTTTAGAGTTCTTGGAAGTGTCGATACTGTGAGCAATGCTACTCCGGAGCCTATTAGGATGCCCACTAACACTCTTCGGTTGTTTGTGCTCTCTTTAAGCTTCCATGTCTGCGCCAACCAGTCGACCGCTGAAGGCAGTCCTAGTATGAATGATAGAGTGAACTGAATCGTTGGTGAAAGCGCAAGGAAACCTGTTAGGTCAAGGTTTTTCAGAAACATGATAGATAGGAGATATCCTACCACAGTACCTGTACATCGTGCACATAGGCGAATGCTACGTGATTCAAAGCCTATCGTCAACCAATGCCTATGCGCGATAAGAACCTGCCAATCCATTTCATACCCTTTAGGAATATTTATTGCCACAGTATGGGCAGACAACCCATTCGGGCAGTCTCGGCTTTCCACATGCCGAGCATATCGTCTCCTTCGGCTTTGGTGCCACGAACTTCCTGACGGGCATCTCGGTCTTCAAAGTCTGTATCATGCTTCTCATCCTTGGAGTGAAAGTTGCTTTCACCATCGTTCCTCCACCTTCTGCCTCCAAGACCTCGAAGACAAGTGGACCGTCTGTGCTATCGTTTACTTTGTATAGCTTTGGCGGGTCTGCTTGGTCAACCACGTACCTGGGCTGGGGACCTTTGCTACGCGAGAACGGGTTCCTCGACTTCTTTGGAGGCGCCGCCATCGCTTTCTCCCGCATCTTGTCTACAGCCTTAATGACCGCGTCATAAGCCTCCTGTTGTGTGTAACCTGTAAACCAGATGTCCATCTCTGTGCTTATCTGGGGGGCAGAAGACTGTGGCTGCCGCATCAACAGTGGGAGAAGACAGCATAACAGTAGTAATGGCAGAAGCTGGGAAAAAGAATCCGTTGTGCTAGATTCAGCCATGAATATTCACTTGCGCTGGCATAATTGGTTCTAGTCTCAATTTAAGTCTTCCGACAAGTAGTAATTTGTTAAATGCGTCATCACGTGCCTACTGCTTCGTCCTGTTCTTCCTTAGACACCTTCCCAAAAAGGGACTTCGCCTCCAACCTACCTAGTTTTTCAACCTTTTTCACATACATGTCTATCTGTTGGCCGAGTACTCTGAAGAGTGGAAGCAGTGTAGTCTGAAGAATAACTCTCTCTTCTTCGACCCCCTTGCTCATCAGGAACTTTCGAATCTCTTTTACTCTCTCCTCCGTAGCCTTTGCCCGTTGGCTGCCCTCTTCCTCAAGCAATATGATGCCATCTGCCCCTAACATAAAGGCATGGATTATTAGTCTCAAATCTACTATGGCTGTTGAGGGAACTCTCACCGCAAACATTGCGCTTGAATAGCTCAACCTGGAAGTTCCAACAGCGTCAAGAGCGCTATATGCAACCCCC
>JAWBNY010000042.1:0-8694 GCA_038826985.1 Bathyarchaeia archaeon
ACCCATTGAAGGATTCTGTTGCCTTCAGAACCGGAACCGTTAAAGTATTTGTCCATGATTCATATGCTTTTCGAATCGGAGATCAGACATTTAGACAATATCATAATGAGAAGGTTGAATTGCCCACCGCGGCTGCTGTATACCTAGTCTGCAAGAAAGTTGCGATGCCCATATAATGACCTACGGAACCAAATAATGGGGCTCATAAACAAAAATTATTACGGGCAACGATGTTATAAAAATAAAGGGTAGCGTGATGTGTACGGTTGGAGTACCAAGTTTTGTATGATGCATGGATACGGGAAAAAACAAGCATCGAACTCCAGCCGCTTAGTAAAGCCTTCTATGCCGAGGCAAGCGCATTTATTCGCGCAAAAAAAGAGGAGGCTCACATGTTTGATGAGCATAGCCTTCGCGGGCATCTTCTTAGGGTCGAGCTAGCTATGCTTAGTAGGATTTTATCAGACCTCGTTGAATTGCGTCTAAAAAAAACTTTGCAAACAATCTTCGAAGGCAAGAGACCAAAACCAGAATTTGTCCCGTATGAGGAAGAGTCTATGATTCAACGTATTTTGACAGTGAAGGATCAATTTGAGTTGCTTCTCAAAAGTGTTCTTGAAGGACGTCTCCAGGCGACTAGTGGAGGTGGCGGTTTAAATCAAAAGAGGGTGCTTGTTAGATTTCTCCAAAATATACCTGCGATTGTTGGATCCGACACCGCTGTCTATGGCCCATTTAAGACTGAGGATATCGCCGCTCTTCCAATGGAGAACGCTGAAAGTTTAATTAAGAGAGGGGTAGCTGTTAGGGTGGAACAATAATGAAGGGACCTAAGGTTCGTAACACGTACTGCCCAAAATGTGGGAAGCATACTGCTCATTCAGTCTCTCTGTACCGTAAGGGTCGAGATAGACTATTGGCGCAGGGAAATAGAAGATCTATGATCCGCAAGCGGAGAGGATATGGGGGGCAGAGGGACCCAAGACAGCGGAAGCTAGCTAAGACAACAAAGAAACAAACATTTATGTTTAGATGCCAAACGTGTGGATACACCACGCAAAGCTATGGATTAAGAGTACGTAAACTTGAACTGACTACATAAGAGAGTTGATCGAATGTCCTCAAGAATTGTTGAATTAATCCCAAAGCCAAGAAGTAGGTTTATACGGGTCAAATGCCCAGACTGTGGAAACGAGCAAGTGACATTCAATAAGGCTGCTTCAGTAGTCAAATGTAACATTTGTGACAGTGTAATTGCAGAGCCTACTGGAGGTACTGCAAAGATAAGAGGGGAAATCATCGAAGTCTTAGAGTAACATATAACATACTATTCTTGAAGGTGGAGTCATGAGTTCCGAGAAGACTGCTTTACCAGAAGTGGGTGAATTTGTCGTTGCAACTGTAACACGAATAACTCCGTACGGGGCATACGTTACATTGGATGAGTATAACAATGTCGAGGGACTTGTACACGTATCGGAAATTTCGTCAAGTTGGGTAAGGAATATTAGGGATCATATCCGCGAAGGGGAGAAAACAGTTTTAAGAGTATTAAGAGTGGATCCAACAAAGTTACATGTTGACCTATCGCTTAGGAGAGTAAGCAGTTCAGAGAAGAAGGAAAAACTTCTTCAGTGGAAGCAAGACGCCCGAGGTAGAAAGCTGCTTACTATGGTAGCCGATAAACTCAAGACTACGCCAGAAGAGGCATATGAGAAGGTAGGTAGCATTCTTGAGGATAGATTTGGAAGTATATATCAGGCACTAGAAAAGGCCGCTGAAGAAGGGGATGCCCCGTTGCTTAAGGCAAACATTCCCCAAGAATGGGCAACAGCGCTAGCAGAGGTAGCTCGGAGTAAGATTCGACTGCCTCGTATGAAGATTAGCGGAATACTTGAACTAACTAGTGCTAGACCAAATGGCGTTGAAGTGCTACGTGAGGCCTTCTCCAAGGCGATGGCTGTCCGTAAATCTTCCCGCACATCCATATCGATCCAAACAATAGGAGCCCCAAAATACAGAATCGAGGTCTCTGCTGAGAATTTTAAAGAGGCGGAACGTGTGTTGGAAGCCTCGGTTCAAGCAGTCTTAAAAACGATCTCTTCTAATGGCGGCGAAGGCAAATTCACACGCTGCTAGCGGAAGAGTGAATAGTGTGACCAAATACCTTCTACACAGATGCGTTGTCTGTGGAAAATACACGTTAAATACAGAAAAATGTCCATACTGCGGTGGACAGGTTAAAACTCCACAGCCTGCTAAATTTTCTCCTGATGACCGTTATGCTAAATACAGATATGCTGGCCATGAGGGGTGAGCATTGGAAACTTTTGTAAGAGAACGAATAAGCATCCTGCTTAGGAATCCGGTGCTGGTTGAAGGTTTCCCCGGACTGGGATATGTCGGCAAAATAGCGGTGACATACTTAGCTAGACAGCTTGGAGCTATGCGACTGGCAGAGTTATACTCCCCATATTTCCCATTTCATGTTATAACAAACCGCGGAGGAGGCATACGGTTACCACGTGCTCAATTCTATTATTACCTTGACAGGGAACGACCTTTTGACCTTGTTTTTTGTACAAGCGATAGCCAGGCTCAAAGTCTTGAAGGCCAGTTCGATGTGGTCGATAAGATCCTTGCTTATGCCAGAAATTTGGGAGCCCAGACGATAGTAGCCATAGGCGGATATTCTGGAGCTTGTGAAGAGGAAAGACCAATATGTGTCGCAACAAGCAAAGAATTGCTTAAAAAGATGCTAGACTGCGGCGCGGTCTTAGGTCCGCTCGGAAACCCGATCGTGGGCTTGGCAGGAGTAACCTTAGGCATGGCAAAGCTTGCAAGAATGGATGCAGCATGTATTCTTGGACGAACTGTTGGGCACCTTCCTGATCCAGACTCGGCTAAAAACGTTCTTGAAGTACTTCAACGTTTCCTAGGAGTCTCAATAAATATGGAGCCTCTGGACAAGGAAATCGAGCGAGCAAACCGAATCTTCAAAAATATGGAGAATGTGCAGAAAGAGATGGAGAAAGCTACTAAAGATGAGTTTGAGCCGGGATCAGGTAAAATAACATACATAAGCTGACGACTAGAATCGTAGTAATGCTAGGTAAGTCACGCTTGCATCAGTCTTCTCTCATTGGCTTCAATCAATATGGAGTTTTTTAGATATCTAAGCCTAGGCTAGCCATACTAAAGTCTGATATAGTCTATTACATTATCTAAAGCATATTAGCCGTTATTAGCTACTTTTATGTTAGGTTAATAACCATACGTTCATGTCTCAAAAGTTATTTCTAAAATCCGTTTTCTAAATCGAGACGCGCTCGCACCTTTGCACTACCAATATTTTAATCGAAGTTGAGATAACTAGCTTCATGTCTGTGGAGCACTGGAATATCAAGACATATTTTGAACAGGTTATAGGAGTAAGCTTACAAGCCCAGGTGGAAGTGCACGTTTATGTTTCGATTTTTCAAAACGTTCGATTATCTCATTCACAACGTCAATTGAATATCCCGTCAGCCTATTCACTTCCAAAGGTGTAAGCTTGCAGTCAAAAATACCGAACAAGATCTTGTCTAAATCGTCGTAGTCAATCGGTATTTCGTCTGTAGCAACATGACCAGGATATAGTTGCGGGCTGCTGGGTTTACTTACAATACGCTCCGGTATTCCCAGATATCTTGCCAGTTTTCTAACCTGCGTCTTATAGAGATGAGCAATAGGCATAAAGTCAGCACCGCCATCGCCGTATTTTGTGAAAAAACCGATGAGAGATTCGCTTCTGTCGCCTGTCCCAGCTACAAGATAGTTATAGCGGTTGGCATAATAGTAAAGTATGACCATTCTTATTCGGGCACGGATGTTGGCCATCGGCATCTTTGTCGCAGGGTCGTCAGGATTGATATCCAGATCTTCGAAGAAGCAACGGCTGATTCTATCTATGTTTACAAATTTTGTACGTATACCTAGCTGATGCGCAAGAAGCTTGGCATCTTCATTATCCCGGTATGGTGTGAAAGAAGTCGGCATGAGTACTCCAAGCACGTTCTCTTTAGTAATAGCCTGCACACATAGTGTAGCAACCAGGCTGCTATCAACTCCCCCGCTTAGACCAACTACTACACCAGCTGCGTTTGCAGCATTTACTTGGTCACGTATGAAGTTAAGTATTCTCTCCGTTTCTTCTTGATAATTAAGTTCAGGAACGGTTAAGTCAGACGGCATTCTTTTCACCTTATCTGTGATGAACAGGCTAACTCTATTTTTTAAGATTCACCATGATTAAAATATCATTTACGTTAGTGCCCGTAGGTCCAGTGATTATTTCATCACCGAGCATAGAGAAGAAGGTGTTAGAGTCATTATTTGCCAGGTATGTGAATGGGTTAATTTTTAACTCATATGCGCGGTTAATCGTGTAGCCATCGACAATTGCACCTGCAGCATTACTAAGACCGTCCACACCATCTGTTCCAACAGAGGCCAAGGCAATGCCGTCCAATTCCTTAAGTCTCACAGAGGCGCTCAACACTAATTCTTGATTACGTCCCCCACGACCTTTACCAGTCACCGTCACAGTTGTTTCACCTCCAGCCAGTATAACATCATATTTTGATATGTGGCTGCCACTGGTCTGCATCTCTCTTGCCAAACCTGCAAACACAGTTCCAACGTGGCGAGCTTCGCCTTCTAAGAAAGAGGAGAGGATGAGTGGGGAAAGGTTGAGTGAAGAAGCTTTGTCTGATGCCGCGTCAAGGGCCACGCGGTTATTCCCCAGCAAGACGTTGTGAACATTTGCAATTCTAGCATCACTCGGCTTTGGGGTCTCAGGTATCCCACCTTGAAGACCATCGCGGAGTGTTTTTCTAACCGCGTCAGGAATCTGATCCCATATGTTGTATCGCTGTAGAATCTCAACTGCATCTCTAAACGTAGTTGGGTCAGGAACCGTTGGGCCAGATGCTATACTTTGAAGAGGATCGCCAACTACATCGGAGAGGATGAGGCTGATGAGAGTTGCTGGATAGGCACGTGTCGCCAGCTGTCCACCTTTCAAGGCACTGAGATGCTTTCTTACCGTGTTTATTTCTTCGATCGTTGCCCCTGAGCGCATAAGTATGTTTGTTGTGACTTTCTTATCTGAGAGGCTTATTCCTGTTTTTGGAAGCGGTAGAAGAGCGGAGCCGCCTCCCGATAGGAGTGAGATAACGAGTGTTTGGGGTGTTAGATTTTCAAGGAGCATCGCTATCTTCTCTGCTCCCTCCATGCCCTTCTCATCAGGTGTCGGGTGACCTGCCTCATGCAACTTTATGTTTCTAGTTCTATGTTTGCCAGCAGTCCCTTTTGGAACATTTACTAGACCAGTCTCAATATATGAGCCCAGGATATACTCTAAAGCCTCTGCCATTGCGCCGCTTGCCTTCCCAGCACCAACTACGATTACCCTGCGATAGTCAGCGAGGTCAATCCTGAGGCCATCTATCTTTAGCTCATGTCCAACTAATTGGACGCGCTTTTGAACAAGATATTTGGGATCTACCGAAGAAACTGCGGCTTCAACAAGCGTAAGAGCGGTTCGCCTTGCTTCAGCGGTCAGCGGCGAAGTAGCGTTTTTGACAAGAGAATTGAAGTTCTGTATGTTTATCAAGCTGGAATCTCCCATTAACATTTTTCTTTAGCATCAGGTTAAAAAGGCTGAGATGAATGCCATGTTTACACTAGCTATCTGCAAGGTGGTAAACAAATGACTGGGGCAGATACAGATTTAGAAGAGAAGAGGAAACGGGCATTTCTGATTTTCAAGCTGCTTAGGGAAAAGTATCCAAATGCACGTGTAGCTCTCAAGTTTAGCAACCCTCTGGAGATTCTGATCGCAACGATTCTTTCGGCCCAATGCACCGATGCAAAGGTAAACGAGGTAACGTCGTCCCTATTCAAGAAGTACCGTACAGCAGAGGACTATGCAAAGGCTGAGCTAAGTGTGCTAGAGCAGGAAATAAAGCCTACAGGCTTCTACAGAAATAAGGCACGGTACATCAAGGAGAGTTGTGCAATAATTGCCAGAGACTATGGAGGAAAGGTGCCAGATACTATGGAAGAACTTATGAAACTCCCTGGAGTGGCCCGAAAAACTGCGAACATTGTCTTGGCTAATGCGTATGGTATTGTGGCCGGAATTGCTGTTGATACACACGTAAGTAGAGTCTCACAGAGGCTACAACTTACTACCAGCAAGGATCCTTATAAAATCGAGAAAGATTTGATGCAGCTGTTTCCAAAGGAAATGTGGTTTCCTCTTAACTATCTTATAATTGATTTTGGAAGAGACATATGCGCAGCGGCAAACCCGGCTTGTGAGAGATGCCCACTTAGCAAACTATGTCCGTCAGCTTTTTCACATATGCAATGAACAGCAAGAAGATAGGGTTTTGGATAGCCTTATCTTCTATTCAATCAACTTGAGCCAGAGCTTTGGGGAATGAGGCCTGTTACTAGGACTTATGACGTTATACTTTATCGCCAGAGAATCTATCAAGTATTAGTTCAATCCACGATTGAAAAACTGCGTACAAGGTTCTTCCAGCATCGTAGATTAGTATAATCGATAACCCGGCTAAGGTTATTGAAAAGCCTAAATCAAGCCAGAGGCCGATGTCTGGAATATGTGCTAAAATAGGCGATATTGAAGTTGCAGCAATGATAAGTATGACAACTATTGCCAGTTCCTTGATTGCCTTCATGAGGGAGATCCGCCTATCCTGTCTAAGGCCGGGGATGTGAACCAGCAGGTATTCTGAGGTTATGTCGACTAGCCTTATGAGGTCAATCATAACTCTCAGTCCTAGAAAAGTGGTTATGACTACTAGAAGAAGCCCAATGGCTGACTTGTAGCTAAGTCCTTGCGTGGGAATTTGACGTATAAGAAATAGAACGTCAGGGAATACAATGGTCATTACAGTCATCATAAAAAAGAATGCTACTCCGTTTACAAGAATTCTCAACAATCGTTTGCAGATCTCGCTAAGCATGTTAAGTCTTCCCGAGCCTATCTTGATTCGCCACCGGTAGAGTAGATATTCTTATCGTCACCTAGAATATTTTTGTTCAGGTATACCTACTGAAGGCTTTAAGTATGCCAGACACTATTTAATATCTAAAGGTGATGCAAGATGCCTGTTGTTCAAGTATATACATGGGCTGGCCGTAGCCCAGAGAATAAGGAGAAGCTCATATCAGGAATAACTAGGGTTTTTGAAGAGCTTGGTATCCCTGCGAGAGCGGTGACTGTCATAATCATTGACATACCAAAGGATTCTTGGGGCATGGAAGGTAAGGCAGCATCAAGAGTAGCGTGAAGAGACAAAGGTGCCAAAAAAACTATTAGTAAATGACATTAGGCATGGATAGGTAACATTTCGTCGTAGTTTGTATAAGGCAACATAGTTCACATCGATATGAATACTTGGCTGCTTGGCTGTGAAGGAAGACGCCACGCATTCCAATAGCCTATTAGTATTGAGGCATGTAATGTTTATGAGGGAGAAACTCGGTTGCGGTTTCAAGTCCTGTGGGGTTGTTTATTTGACGACTGTCGTTGTCGTTCCTGTAATGTACAGTGAGATGGATATTAGAGAGCTTGTAGGTTTGGTTCCATCCGACTTTGCTGAGGAATCGGAGAAGTTTTGGAGCTATGTCCGGGAGAAGCTAGGGCTGATCTCCAACAGGGTGTCTATTGTTTGCCTGTTTTGGATGGAGGAGAGGGTTGATTACAGGGCGAGAGGTGTTCTGGATTTATTGAAGGGCGCCAGAGTCTTGCGGTTGGATGATGTTGGTCTTCTTAGCGAGGTCCGCGGGTGGTTCCATATGGGATTTTGCGAAGAGGGTACGGGTTGGAGGGAGCTCTATGAAGAAAGCAATAGAGAGCTGAGTGGAGTTCTATGTAGTCTGTTGACTGGAGTCGTTGGTTCAGGTGTGGTTGTGGCTTTAGTTGACCCGGCGTTTAAGCCTGTATTTAGGGAGGAGTTTAGGGTTATTCGAATGGTTCCTTTCGAACCTGAGGACTATGTTCGGCGTTGCCTTGTCCAGTCGAGGATTGGCGTGGGTTAAGGTATTCGTTTTCTTTAATCTCCCCAAATCTTAAAATTGAGAGGGATTCAATAAATTGGAGGCTTAGACCTACCTGACAAGCCTAGTCTAGTTCTTGCGGCTTAAGCATACTTGGTCTAATGGCCATAGTTGTTATCCGATTTGTCGGCAGCTAATAAGAAGACTGGTTAGACTTAGTAGAGTTCCAGCCTGGTAACTCTTTTATCCGCCCATGAGAGGGTGTGAGATCAGTATTTCATCGCCCTCCTGCACCGGAAACTCTGGGGGCCGTTCCTTACCATTCAGAAAGATTAACAAGTAGCCTGGAACAGTAATGGGTAAGCCTTCCGTGCAGGTAATTTGGCCAAGCTTGAACCTAGAAAATATCATGGCAACGGCTTCACCCCATGTTGAGCCGTTTTGAAGCTCAACCTCCTGTTCAGCACCGTACATAAAAGCAAGCATACCGAAGAATCTTAGCTTAACCTTCATTCCACTTTCAACCTTGCTTTGGCTTCTTTCAAAGCTGTTATAGCCACACGAACACTAGTAGATTGACAGATTCATAAAAATGTATTTTCCACGAACCATATTCAAAGC
>JAWBNY010000043.1:0-6115 GCA_038826985.1 Bathyarchaeia archaeon
ATAGGGGCTGCTGGAACAAACATGTAACGTAGAAACCAAAACTTAAATTGTAAGACCAATAAGAACAAGACAACATGACCAATCCAGCAGAAAAGAAGCCATTGGTTCTGGACACATCTGCTTTTTTATGGGCTACAATCCCTTAGATGCAGAACAGCCACAATACACAGTCCCGACAACAATCCTAGAACTCAAACCCGGAACAGCCCGAACCCGGGTTCAAACAGCGATCGACTTAAACATCCTTAGAACCCAGGAACCCACACAAGCATCAAAAACAAAGGTTAAAGACCAGTCAACATGGCTTGGAGATATCCAGAAACTTAGTCAAGCTGACCTAGACCTCCTAGCCCTCTGCCTCGACCTCAAAACAGCAGGCCAAACGCCTACTCTAATCACAGACGACTACACGATACAAAACGTCGCCAGACATCTCTCAATACCATACCAAGCCTTAACAACCCATGGAATACGCTACAAATTCAAGTGGAGCCTCCAATGTCCAGCCTGCAAGAGAACCTACAACGCAAATTACGAGGAAAAATGCTGCGGAATCTGTGGCACACCACTAAAGCGGAGAGTCGTGAAGAAGACAGCCCTCTTCCAGCAACCTAATCAGTTCTCCTCGCAGCAAGAATCCGAACAAAATCAGAGGTTCTGAGAATCGCATCAGAGGCCTGTTCAAGAAACTCGACTAGGTCTCTCAAAGCCACGACAACTGCGGCATCCAACCCTTCGCCATGGCGAATAATTAGAGTTTTTCCATTTAGATATTCTTCATCGATAGTCGCCTCGAGAATGTCAACCTTATCCGTAGCTGCCCTAACCTCTGCAGGCCCGACACCTAAACTCTCAATGCTCACCCTCAAATACTGAACAGAGTCCGCCAAGTTCTTGCCGATACGGACAAAAACATCCATAATCTCTCTTGGAAAAGGCACGTTTAGAAGAACTCGGGCGCCTCGAGCCGAGTCCTTCACCTTATCTGCCAACTCGTCCAGCCGAGAAACCAGACCCTTCAAGTCCTCACGGAAGTCAGCAGGCAACTCACCCTTACTCAACTCTTCCATAATCGTCCTGCGTAGACTATCGACCTCAACCTCCTCCTTGAACAGTCGGTCTGTTGAAGAATCTACCTTAGCAAGGTCTCCTTCAGCAAAAGCATTCAACAAAGCCTCGAGTTCCCTCACTGTGTCAACAACTAGTTGTATGTGCTCCTGAACAAGACTCAGAGTTTTGGTTCTCCGCCTCTTCTCAAACCATGAAAGCAGCTTCCCACTAGACAATGTCAACTCCTCCAAGTTAACAACTTATACAAGACCCATATATCATTCTACTGCGAACTCTGGGACTGGGCGACATGAACATTCCTAAACCTACCCCGCATGAGCCTCGGTAATTTCATGTACACGATATAGGCGCCACCAATGGTAAGCACAGAATGCACAGCGTTAAACAGAGCTGACATAAGCTGTACACCGAGCTCCGCATAGTACTGTTGCGGAAATAGAAAAGGTAGCAAAAGACCGTTGACCACCGCCATCGCTAGAACTCTAGAAGCCAAGCCAAGCAATCCTGAAATAAGCTTACTTCTCCTTGCAAACGATGCATAGCCTAAAACGGTAGATAGCACAGCTAGACCCTTAATGACAGCTCCTAGGGGGTTTGATGTCCCTCTTGCGATGATGGTCAGAGGAACGATTAAAGATGTAGTAACACCGACAGGTAGCCCAAACACAAGAAAAGAAAGGAAAGCAGGGATCTCAGCCATATCAAACTTGAGATAGGTAAGAGGCGGAAAGGAGATACGAAGGATCGGAAACACAAGCGATAGATACTCGACAGCAGCAACTAAGGCGCTGAAAACAGCAGTGCCGGCGATAAGCACGCTTCTCCTGGCCCGTACAGACATCGCTGCCATCGCGATACCCACAAATATGGTATAGCAAGCCCTAATTAGCATTGCTAAGAAGCAAGAATAGAGGCTTTTTCAATTACCCTAGCTACGTTTTTACACATGGGGGATGGACTAGAACATACTTCTATACATAAGAAACTTTTTCCAAAACGTTTATAGGAACACCTCCAATTCTCCGAAGACAGCCTTAGCTATCTGGAGGAGTCTTTTCAATGACTGAGGAGCAAATGCCTGAGCTCCCTCCTGCTAAACAACAAGACCAAGAGGCAGCGGTAAATATTGAAGATATTGAGGCTCTCAAGTTGGCATTGGAGCAAGAGAAGAAAAAAGCAGATGAATATTTAAATAGGCTAAAATACATTCAGGCTGACTTTGAGAATTTCCAGCGTCGTACATTAAGCGAGATGAAGGCCGTCTCTGATTCAGGAGTAAAACGGCTTGTAACAGAGCTGCTTCCAATTCTAGACGAACTTGACTGTGCTCTTGAGGCTGGCAGAAAGATGAATGGAAATAAAGCCTTAGTCGAAGGTGTGGCTCTTATACGCCAGAAACTTCTCAACATTCTTGAAAAGGAAGGGTTGACCAGAATTGAAACGGTGGGGAAGAAACTTGACCCACATAAAAGTGAAGCCGTTTTAAAGGTAAAAGCAGAAGCTTCAAAGGAGGGAACAGTCCTTGAGGAGATCAGAGCAGGATATATGTTCAAAGGGCAGGTCATTCGACCAAGCCTCGTTAAGGTTGCGGTAACTGAATGATGGACAAAGTATGAGGTGAAAAAATGAGTCAATCAGCTCAGAAGGAGAAGATTATTGGCATAGACCTTGGAACTACAAACTCTGCGGCAGCGGTAATGGAGGCTGGTCATCCGGTTATCATACCGAGCGCTGAAGGTCCAACGATTGCAGGTAAGATGTTTCCATCCGTTGTTGCATTCACAAAAGATGGGCAGCTTTTAGTTGGCGAACCAGCTAAGAGGCAAGCCGTCACCAACCCAGAGGGTACGATATTTGAGATCAAGAGAAAGATGGGAACTGATTATAAAGTGCGTGTATATGGGAAGGAATACACTCCCCAGCAGATCTCAGCGTTTATCCTCCAGAAGATCAGGAAGGATGCTGAGACTTTCCTTGGCTATCCAGTGAAGAAGGCGGTGATCACTGTTCCTGCACACTTCAACGACAACCAACGTCAAGCAACCAAAGATGCAGGAGAGATCGCTGGGTTAGAAGTCGCTAGAATTATAAATGAACCCACAGCCGCTGCGCTGGCATATGGCCTTGACAAGGCTGGGAAGGAGCTGAAGATCATGGTCTTCAGCTTCGGAGGTGGGACAAACGATACAACCGTTATGGAATTTGGGGGAGGAGTTTTTCAGGTGCTGGCGACAAGCGGCGACACACAGACTGGAGGGGCAGACATAGATAACGCTATAGTCAGCTTCCTTGTGGAGGAGTTCAAGAATCAGTCTGGAATCGACTTACGTGGCGACAGGATGGCCATGATAAGGTTGAAGGATGCTGCGGAGAAAGCAAAGATTGAACTCTCAAACCTTTTCACAACGGAGATAAGCCTACCATTCATCGCGTCTGACGCGTCTGGGCCTAAGCATCTTCAGATGACGCTCACTAGAACGAAGCTGGAACAGTTGGCCATGCCTATCGTTCAAAAAATCCGTGAGCCAATAATGAGGACTCTCTCAGACGCGAAACTCCAGCCGAAGGACATCGACAAGATAATCCTCATCGGTGGTATGACGCGTATGCCTCTTGTAAGAAAGTTCATCGAGGACCTTATGGGCAAACCGGTTGAAACAGGGGTGGATCCTATGGAATGCGTTGCGGTCGGTGCAGCTATCCAGGGCGCTGTTCTTGCAGGCGAGATCCGTGACATCTTACTCCTAGATGTTACGCCTCTTTCATTGGGTGTCGAAACATTGGGGGGCGTGATGACGAAAATCATTGAACGGAACACGACGATACCTACACGTAAGAGTCAGATCTTCACAACGGCAGCTGACTTTCAGACCACCGTAACAATACATGTTCTGCAGGGGGAACGACCGATGGCTAGTGACAATATCTCACTAGGGATGTTCAACCTTACGGGCATTCCTCCAGCTCCACGAGGTGTACCGCAAATTGAAGTATCTTTTGACATAGATGCCAATGGTATCTTAAACGTTACAGCTAAGGATCTTGCTACAGGCAATCAGCAGAAGATTACGATTACAGCGTCTACAAAACTTGATGAGGCGACAAAGAATAGGATGATCAAGGAAGCTGAGATGTTTGCTGAACAGGACCGCTTGAGAAAGGAGGAGGCTGACCTCCGCAACAATGCTGATGCGCTTTTGTACACGGCAGAGAAGACGAAGAAGGATCTTGGCGAAAAAATAGGTAAGGAAGATCTTGAACGTTTAGATAAAAGCATAACTGAGCTGAGGCAGGCCTTGGCGGGTAAGGATCTAGGTGCTATACGGTCAAGGCTAGACGAGCTTAGTAAGGTTCTTCAGGACGTGGGCACTGCAGCATATAGGAGGGTCTCAGGGTCGCAGCAGGCAACTCATTCTCAGACAAGTTCTCAGGCCAGCTCTGACATCGGCGCGGGGCAGCGTAGGCAGGATGAAAGGGTTGTAGATGCCGACTACAGAGTAGTTGACGAAGATAAGAATAAGAAGTAGAGCTTACTTTTTTTCTCTATCCTTCTAATGTTTGTTACGGTCTGATACCCATGGCGGGAAAGAGGGATTACTACGAGGTTCTCGGGGTTTCGAGGAATGCTAGTGTAGATGAAATAAAAGCTGCTTATAGGAAGCTCGCCATGGAGTATCACCCGGATCGAAATAAAAGTCCTGAAGCTGAAGAGAAGTTCAAGGAAATATCTGAGGCATACGCTGTTCTTTCCGACCCAGAGAAGCGTAGGCAATACGATGCTTTTGGTCACGAAGGTATAGGTTCTCATTACTCTCAGGAAGACCTTTTCAGGGGTGTAAACTTCGATGATATATTCCGCGACTTTGGCTTTGGCGGGTTTGACATCTTTGACTTTTTCTTTGGTGGTCGACGCCATACCAGATACGGGCCACAGCGCGGTGCTGACCTTCAATATGACCTATACATAACTCTTGAAGAGGCGGCTAAGGGAGTAGAGACCGAGATCGATGTCTATCGAACTGATAAATGTGACTTATGCAATGGCAGTGGGGCTTCTCCTGGCACTTCTCCTGTTAAATGTTATCAGTGTGGAGGCTCCGGTCAGGTTCAAAGGAGTCGGCAATCTGGTTTTGGTCAGTTCGTTCAGATTATGACATGTTCAGTATGCGGTGGCAGAGGTACAGTAATACATTCCCCGTGTTCTAGGTGTGGAGGCCGCGGAGTTCTGAGAAAGAAGAGGAGGTTGAAGCTGCGGGTGCCTCCGGGCGTCGATAACGACTCTAGGCTACGTCTCCAAGGTGAGGGCGAGGCAGGAATTAGCGGAGGGCCGCCTGGAGATCTGTATGTGGTGATTCATGTCAAACCTCACAGTTTGTTTGAAAGGAGAGGCAACGACTTAATTACGGAGGTATCTATCGGTTTGGTACAAGCAGCTCTTGGCACTGAAGTTGAGGTTCCCACAATCGATGGTAAGACGATTCTAAAGATCCCTCCTGGGACTCAACCAAACACCGTGTTCAGGCTTCGTGGAAAGGGTATGCCTAATTTGGATAGTTTCGGGAGGGGAGATCAACTTGTCCGGGTTAAGGTTCGCATCCCCACGAAGCTTACTTCGCGGCAAAAGGAGCTTTTAACAGAGCTTGGTAAAGAGCTTGGTGAGTTAAGAGGTAGCTCTCGCAGATTTCTTAGCTAGCTTTTGGAGACTAATAGGATGCGGCTCCTTGTTATCGGAGACATCCATGGAGACGTTCGAAAGATCCCTCTACTTAAAGAAGCGATCAATATTCATCGGCCAGATACACTTGTAGTCTGTGGTGACATTACACATTTTGGTAGCCTTGCTATGGCCTGTAAAATACTAAAGTCATTGCAGTCTCTGGATCTACCCATCTTCTTTGTACCTGGGAACTGTGACCCAAAGGAACTCGCTTCGAAGGTCACCGTAGAAGGCTCAGAGAACTTACATGGGAGATGTATGATGTTTGCTGGACGAAACATTATCGGTGTAGGGGGATGCGTTTCAAGCCCATTCGAGGTGCCTTTC
>JAWBNY010000043.1:6125-8613 GCA_038826985.1 Bathyarchaeia archaeon
CTGAGGTCAAAGGCATCTTGGCAGAGGCGTATCGTAAGTGTTCATCATGTTGCGGCTTGGTTGTGGTCTCGCATTGTCCTCCTTATGGGACAAAGGTTGACAAGACAAGCTTCAACCAGCATGTAGGAAGTAGAGCTTTGAAAAGCTTTCTTCTGTCTACAAAACCCATATTGCTGGTTTGCGGGCACATCCATGAGGCACGAGGCATCGACTTCGTCAATACCACACATGTTGTGAATCCTGGACCATTAAATCGAGGCTTCTACTCCATAGTCGACTTAGAAAAGGTTGAAATTATCTTAGGAAACCTGGAGAAAAAAAGTTAAATCCACTTCTTTTTTCTTTGTAGCCGATTGCATTGCCAGTTGCGAAAGGCGACTTCATACTTCTAGATTATACGATGAGGATCAAAGAGACAGGAGAGCTTTTTGACACAACTTCCGAAGAGGAGGCTAAGAAGGCAGGTGTGTATAAAGAAGGCTCCAGATACGAGCCTATCTTGATTATTGTCGGTGAAGGCTGGGTTCTGAAAGGATTGGATGACTCCCTTGTCGGTTTAGATGTTGGTAAAGAACAACACATCGAGATTCCTCCAGCCATTGGTTTCGGAGAACGCGACCCTAGCAAGATCCGCATGATACCTATTACCAGATTTAGACGGCACGGTGGTGGCCACATTTCTCCAGGGATGGAGGTAGAAGTTGACGGCAAACATGGACTTGTAAGGGCTGTTGGAGGTGGACGTGTACAGGTTGACTTCAACCCTCCTCTTGCAGGCAAGACACTCGTATACAACGTGAATGTTAAAGAGATTCTTATAGGGGATCTAGAAAAGGTAAAGGCACTTATTCATAGAAGGATCCCTGAAATATCGATAGATAAATTTAGAATAGGGCTATCGGAGAAAGAAGTTCAGATAGACCTCCCTTCAGAGGCGTATAACATAGAGGGTATTCAGACAGCCATACGTGGGTTATCATCCGACATCTTGAGATTTCTACCTGCAGTTGAAAAGGTGGTATTTACCCAGGTCTTCTTCAAGGAGAAGAAAGAGAGCTCTCCTCCCGCTTAACTATCGCCCTGACCAAGGGCTTGTTTAGTGGGCAGTCAACCTTCCCAAGTATCTCAAGTATCTGATACTTGTCCCCGCTACGGATCCCTTGTGGTGCACAAAGTGAGGTGTTTATACATCTTATTCTACATGCTTTTGGTTCAAGAGTGATTACAGATAGGAGGAATGCAGCTTTCTGCTCTATAGCAACTTCGATCGGTGACTCTTCGACCTCAACGACTCGAACTCCTTCTTCGTGTACTCGACATGGAAACATCTTATTCCTAATCTTCACAATCCTATAGACTCGCCCAGCCTCCAAGTTCATGCATGTACCTATAAGTTCACATTTCTCACAATCTTTGGTAGGGTGGCCCATAACGAATGTTAGGCCTTCACGCGCTTGCATAACTCCTACCATAGTTATCTTTGGCTTAGCCTCTGGCATTATTTACCCGTTCCTGATGTTTCTATCCTATGGAAAGCACCGCTGGTGAAGCCATAGGAATTCATACCTTGGCCGTTACTAATAAGCCGCTTGTAGAACAGGTCACCGTCTTTTTCCAGAAGACTTTTAAGGCTGATCCGAATCAGCATATGATGTCGCCAACGTATATTCTTAGGTGACGTCACGGCTATAGTGGTTCTGCCATAGGTGGGTTATACAAAATGGATGGTAAGATCGATTTTGCAAAACTTGAGGAGGCTAGGTTGAAGGGAACTACAACTGTGGGAATTGTTTGCAGCGATGCTGGAGTTTGTGCAACCGACACAAGGGTGACTTCGGGTCTCTATATTGCACATAGACATGGTAAGAAGGTCTATGAGGTAGATAGGCATCTAGGGATAACGATTGCAGGCGTAGTTGCTGATGCCCAGAGCGTTGTTGAGATTCTAAAGGCAAACGCTAACCTGTACCGTTTGGAAAATGGACGGCCAATGCCTGTTTCTGCTGCGGCAAGGCTGACGGCTAACCTACTTTTCTCCACCCGAGGCTCACTTATCGTTCAGGCTTTGATCGGTGGTGTGGACGACACTGGGCCCCACATTTTCTCAATCGACCCTCTCGGCAGCGTGACAGAAGAGGAATATGTTGCTACTGGCTCTGGGTCTCCTGTCGCTTATGGGGTTCTCGAGGATAGGCCCTTAAAGAAAATGTCTGTCGATGAAGCGGTTGCGTTGGCCTCTAACGCCATAGCGGCCGCGATCCGGCGAAATGTTGCAACAGGCGATGGTTTCGACGTTGTTGTTATCGACAAGAATGGTTATCGAGAGCTCAGTAGCGAAGAGAAGCGTCTCATCAAATTGAACACTCCTTTATAGTTAGATTGTTGTGGGTACGAGATCTTGCCCTCTTACACAGGAGCGGAATTACAGAATAAGATAACCGAAGTCGTACTCAAGATGATTCCTCCGGAGGCCGCGGTGAGTAGAATT
>JAWBNY010000044.1:0-8516 GCA_038826985.1 Bathyarchaeia archaeon
GAGCAGAACCGCCCATGAAGCTTGGATGATGCATCAGGCAAAAAAGGCGGGTGTTTCCACGCCATTGGTATATTTCGTGGATCTTAAAAGAAATGAAATAATCATGCAGTACATCGAAGGCATGAGGCTTCGTGAACTCCTCGAAGATGCAGGCTATGAGCTGCGGAACCAACTGTGCAGAAAGCTGGGTGAGATGGTTGGAAGACTACATAATGCTGGAATTGTCCACGGCGACCTAACCACCTCAAACACGATAGTCAGTGGGTTAAAGATATTCCTTATCGATTTTGGGCTTTCCGAGTATTCAAGAGAACTTGAAAAGAAAGGGGTCGACCTTCTCCTAGCTGAACGAGTCTTTCATAGCACCCATCACACCTACGCAAACTCATGTCATAAAGCATTTATAGACGGCTATAGGGCCCAGGTTGGCCAAGATATGGCAAGACAGGTAGTGGAGCGTGTAAGAGATATTAAACGACGTGGAAGATATGCATTTGAAAGATGAACAGATGCCAAGAATCAAGACACTTTATTTTGCCACAGGTAATTCGGCTAAATTGAGAGAGGTGGAGACAATACTTCACGGTCTACCCCTCGTCATAGTCCAAGTTAACGCTAAAGGAAGAGAGATCCAGAGTGACTTACTTGAGGAGGTCGCTAAGGAAAGCGCCCAAACAGCTGCAAACAGGTTGAAAATACCTCTCTTCGTTGAAGACTCAGGCCTCTTCATTGATGCATTAAATGGTTTTCCAGGCCCATACACGTCATATGTTTTTAGGACGATAGGTATCCAAGGTCTTCTTTCGTTGATGGAAAGAGCTACTTGCAGGATGGCTGTGTTTCGTTCTGTGGTGGCCTTCTGCAGACCAGGAGAGAAACCAACATGTTTCTACGGTGAAGCTTTCGGCAAGATTGCTTCATCTGCTAGAGGTGCCCAAGGATTCGGTTTTGACCCAATCTTTGAGCCTGATGGAGGAGGTTCCTTGACATTTGCAGAGATGACAATAAGCCAGAAGAGCCAACTCTCTCACAGAGCAAAGGCAGTGAAAGCTTTCGCAAAGTGGTTTCTCAAGCTAAACTCAACCTAGACTGACCGGAAATATAACCGAGACAACCTGTTTTACAGCATTCAAGAAAAATCTCACTACTTAAGATAGATAGAACTTATCTTACATACAAGATGCATATGCATAGTCTTCAATATAGCCTGGACAATACAGCAAACAAATATCTACTCTATTATTACTCGTTAATAATGATTCTTCTGTAGCCTATTTTGTTCTTGTCAATATTAAGTGAAACTTTATGTCGAAAAGCTCGTATGGATACTATTAAGATGAACCGCTATAACTTTATAAGGAGAACGTTGTATAACAACGCAAACTTCATACGCAGACGGAATTTGTAGAATGGAGAGGCCTCATTGACCAGAAGAGGAAGATCTCATTCAAAAAGACCGGTGAGTAAACGAGCGCCATCTTGGTGCAGATATAGCCCAGAGGAGGTAGAAGCATTCGTAGTAAAGCTTGGAAAAGAAGGGCTCACGCCCAGCAAAATCGGAGTAACTCTAAGAGACCAATATGGAGTGCCGCTTGTGAAGTCGATGACTGGTAAGTCGATCACGCAGATATTAGAGCAAGCCGGGTTGAAGCCAACTATCCCCGAAACGTTGAACAACCTACTTGAGAAAGCTGCGAATCTAAGACAACATCTTGCACGAAATAAAGCAGACGCTGCAAACAGAAGATCATTGGAACTGGTCGTATCAAAGATAAGGAGATTGGGACGCTACTATAAAGGGAAGGGCGAGTTACCGTCAAACTGGGAGTATAGGCCATAGACTATTTGAGTAGTCTTGCTAACGTGGGTGAAGAATTGAGCAGCGAACTTCAAAAGCTCGCTGAACTCAACAAAGAGGTGGCAAAGGCTGCTGAGGTACTGGAAAGATATGCTGCAAACGGAGAATTCATCCGGATAATAACCCATATTGATGCGGATGGTATAGCTGCTTCAAGTATCATTGCTAAGGCTCTACATAGCATTGGAGCCATGTTTCGAATCCGAGCTGTCAAACAAGTTGATAAACAGGTCATTGAGGAGCTTAATGGGGAAGGTCATTCACCGGTTGTGTTCCTAGACCTTGGAAGTGGAAGTCTAGAGCTTCTATCTGTGCTGAACACCAAAGATGTTTTTGTATTTGACCATCACCAACCCGCAGGGTTTATGTTCCAAAATCTTCACCATATTAACCCACACATCGTCGGTATTGACGGTTCTCGAGAACTAAGCGGTTCAGGGACTGCATACCTTGTTGCAAAGGCTCTTCAATCAGCAACTCCGGATTTAGGTTGCCTAGCAGTTGTTGGAGCTCTTGGAGACGCACAAGATAAATTCAACGACAGGAGCCTAGGAGGACTCAACAGGATACTAGCGGAGGAAGTTGTTGAGTTAGGACATCTTATCGTGGAGAAGAAGGATCTTCTACTATTTGGACGTGAGACACGTCCAATTCACCGAGCAATCGCATATACAATGAACCCCTATATCCCAGGACTAAGCGGCGAAGAGGACAGATGCCTTGCATTCTTGGCTGAATTAGGTATAGATGTCAAGCAGAAGGATAGATGGAGAGCAATAAACGACCTCACTGAGGAGGAAAAGCAGCTTCTCTTCTCTGGGTTGGCTAAACATATGGCTCTGAATGGCTTACCTGACAAGGCTTCGCTGAGCCTCCTAGGAACTGCATACACGCTGACGCAGGAGGAAAGGGGAACGCCTCTACGCGATGCACGGGAGTATGCCTCTCTCCTAAACGCTTGTGGAAGGAGGGGGAGACCAGGGTTGGGTGTAACCATCGGCTTTGGTAGCAGAGGAAACATTCTGGAAGAGGCGGTGAGAGTCTACGGAGAATACAGGAAGACTCTCTCAGAGTATCTGAAGTGGTTAGAGCAGCATCCTGATAGAATCAAGAAGCTCAGCAGCATCTATGTTGTCGACGGGTTAGGCGTCATCGATGAACTGATGCTAAGCGTGGTCACCTCCATATTGCTATCGAGCGGACGTTTAAATGAGTCAAAACCGGTTGTCGCCCTAACCTCTGCCGGAGAAGGTATGACTAAGTTCTCAGGTAGGCTTCCGGAGGAACTTAAGGCCAGCCTAGATTTAGGATCGATCTTCTACGAGGCTTCTAGACTCTATGATGGAGTAGGTGGAGGACACAGCGTAGCAGCAGGTGCGACCATCCCTTCCGGTAGGGAGACGGAGTTCACTCACTTCGTCGACGAGAAAGTTGGAGCTCTCCTCAAACAATTCTGAATCACTTTTAAAACGTGTATAGATTGAGGATCTCACTACTGTATGGAGACCCTTTCGGTGAAAAGGTACTTGGCAACCTTATCAACTACTCATCATTCTGCGAGTCCTGTGGACTAGCATGCAGCAACTGTAGGAATCAATATCCGTCTTTTGCCTCTGATATTGTAGAGGTGGTAAATCTTCCATCAAAACTGCCATCTTTCTTGGAGAGACCAGACTTTTACTTTCCCAGACAACTCGAACCATGCGACCTGATATTGGCAATAGGGTTACACCCCGACTTAATGACATATATACCAGATATAGTTGGAAAAACAGGCTCAAAAGCAGTCATTATACCGATCGAGAGAAGAAACTGGTGTCTTCGAGGGCTTAGAAAACAACTTGAGGATATCTTTGAAGATATTGGCATAGAAATATCGTTTCCCAAGCCTTTCTGTTCGCTAAAAGAAGAAAAAGGTGTGATAGGCGATTTCTGCAAGAGTTATCGGGTAGGGAAACCAAGAATTGAGGTTGTAGTTGAAAATGACACAGTAACCGCTACATCGGTGAAGAGGAGTGCCCCCTGCGGTTCAACATGGTATGTTGCTCAGCAAATAAGATGGCGTAGGCTCAGGGAGCTAGAGGAGATTATTGCTAAATCTCATCATGCCTATCCTTGCACAGCAGATATGGAACTGGATCCTGAGGTAGGAGATGCTTTACTTCACGTAGCTGGATATTTGGCTAGAGAAGCCGTTCTCGAAGCCATAGGTAGGCAGACGGCCAAAACGGAGCTACCGTCGAGCATGCGCTAGGATGTGCCCAACTTCAGGTATTATAAGCGCCCTGACCGCGTTTTCAACTGCCTGCGGAGAACCCGGAAGACAAAAGATACATTTGTCCCGTATTGTAGCCGCAATACATCTAGTCAATATTGCAGCACTCCCTATCTGCTTGTAGCTTATGTTCCTGAAGAGCTCTCCAAATCCTGGAAGTTCCTTGCTTAAGAGAGGTGAAACAGCCTCTATAGTAATGTCTGTGGAAGTAATGCCTGTTCCTCCAATGGTGATGATCGCCTCTACAATAGGGTTCTCACTCAAGCGTCTTATAGCTGACCTAACCATCTGTATGTCATCTGACACTATCAGTTTCTCTACGACGCTGTGACCAGCCTCAGCTAGCAGACGAGAAGCGGTCTCAGCAGAAACATCGGAGAAGGCTTCACCTCTCTGCATCTGTGCATATCTAGAAGTACTAACAGTCACTAATGCGAAATTTACACGACCTTGAGAGGTCTTTTTATGTTCTATGCTTGTCTCACTCATTCTGCAACGTCTCCTTAATCTTCTCAACAACCCTGATGCCCTCAATCCGCGTGGTGGGATACTGGCCATATTGATCCTTCTCGTATTGTTTGGTCATATCCCAAACTGTCAGAAGACCAGAACAAACCCCTGTAAGAGCCTCCATCTCCACACCGGTTTTTGCAGATGCCTTAACTTTCACCTTGAGCTCAACAAAGTCCTTACCAACCTCCTCATATACCTCCACAGCGGTAACTGGTAGCGGATGACAAAGAGGTATGATCATGCTTGTCTGTTTCACAGCCAGAACCGCCGCGAGCCGAGCGGCTGAAAGCGGATCACCTTTCTCAATCTCACCCTTCAATATCCTTTTTACAGACTCCTCCCTAAGTCTAATCCGTCCAACCGCGGTGGCCTCACGATAAACAGTAGGTTTAGAAGTAATGTCAACCATTGCAGGTCTTCGCATAGGAAAATTCCTTTCTACCAAACAGTCACCCCAAATGATTTATTGCTAGCTTTTCACTATAAGTACAGGGCATTTGGCGTAGCGAGTGACTTTGTCAGCAACGCTTCCCAGAAAGAAACGAGCAACCATACCGAGTCCTCTGTCGCCGATAACTATTAGGTCGACCTTTCTCTTCTCAGCTATCTGAAGAATCTTATCTGGGGGGTTTCCAGACTCCACAATGGTAATAGTTGGTATTCCTTCCGCTCTAGTCTTCTTCGCTCCATTCTCCAAAATCTGTTTTCCCATATCTTCCAGCTGCTTCTTTAGGTCGATTAGAATGGAAGGACCTATCCCCTCGAGGCTGGAGATTATAGTCGAAGCTGCCACAACGACGTGAACCAGAATAATGTCTGAAGAAAATCGTTTAGCTATGGCGATAGCTGTGGACAAAGCTCTATCAGCATATTCCGACCCGTCAAGTGGAACAAGTATCTGCTCAAACAATTTGTGTCACCTACCGCCTTTATTCCTAGGCAGCTCTAGGAGTTAAGATTCTGCGTGCAGCCTTATTAAGTAGTAACAAGACATGAGGTAGGCTATGCCTCAACAGAAGATGCAGAGAGAACCTCCAAAGCTGGGAAGCGTCAAAACATAACTCTTTTGAAGCATCTTAACCCATATATATTATCAAAGTATCTTGCAAACCCTAGAGCTGTAGGTCGGGCGGTACGAAAGCTCTTAGGCGTTTAAGCGCGTCAAGTCTTTCTCTATCTCCAAGCTTGGAAGCCTCAACAGCCTCCTTCAAGAAAGCTATTGAACGCTCCATCTCACGCCTCTTCACTGGAAAGGGTACACCGTCCTTTCCTCCATAAGCAAAAGAGTATTTGACGGGGTCTCTCCAGCTAGGCCTCTCTCCGTAGATGACCTCGGCTACGAGTGCCAAGCCTCTGACAGCAGCTGGCCCAATCCCACGAACCGCGAGAAGCTCCTCATAGTTTTTTGGCCGGATTGCGTATGCTCTTCTCAACGCGTTCCAGTCAATACGCCTAGGCATTATCAGATGCCTAACTGCTTGAGTCGTACCTCCAGTCCACATAGTTAGAGAAGTTTGGCCGCTTGGGGAATGCGTAAAAAATCTCTTAAGATGGTTGACGCCATCGTTCACGAGATCCACAGAGACCTTTTGTGCCCCCTCACTTTCCCTGGCGGTCATATTCAATACATTATCATGTATCTTATCGCCTACTATCGCGGAGTGAGGTTCGACGACATAGCTCTTGAAATCTTCAGATAGCCAATGATACCTTCTCGCTGCCCTCTCAGCAACATTCATACCCTGCTGGATAACAAGCCACTTTCCATCGTTTCGAATAAAAATCGCATGATGATATAGAGTATATCCAGCCTGAATCGCTGTATTATCCACTTTAGCACACATACGACTAGAATACTGGAGTGAGCGGGTCTCTTCCTCAGAGAGGTGGAAGCGTCTTCCAATTACCCCAATCTCGCTCAAAGCCAGTTGTGATGCTTTTCCTTTTCCGCCTGCAACAGCTACATAATGTTCTTCAGGTTTCAACACGGACTTGAGTACACCAGTAACCACCGTTGTGACACCCGAAGAATGCCAGTCATAGCCTAGAACGCAGCCGAAAGCTTGAAACCAGTATGGCTCTGAGAGACGCCTGAATAACACATCAGGTCCATACTCTGCCAGTATGACAGAAACTATCTCTTTTGACAGCCCCTGCATCCTTTTAACTAGCCAAGCAGGTGCCCTGCCGCTATGAAGCGGCAGCTCTGCTGAACCAGAACGCATCAAGTTTTTTACCCCAACATGGGAGCTTATGTATGTGCACACATATTTATCAAGCAGTTGGCTGTCGCTTATTGAGAGACAGATAGATGACGAAAGTAGATATTAAGGCCCGGTGGACCAGACTAGTCTCTGCAACTCTTAGCATGATGTTAATCGGTCTATATCAATATTCTTGGACAATCTTCAAGAATCCAATTCAAGAGGCTCTTCACCAAGATATAGCAACAGTACAGTTAACCTTTACTATATCCACATGGGCCATGACCTTGAGCCAGCCATTTTCAGGTTATTTCGCTGACAAGTATGGTTCGCTACCAGTCAACATCATTGGAGGCATGGTTGTAGGTCTTGGATGGATCTGCTCATCCTTAGCACAGACCATAAACGCCCTTTATCTAGCCTATGGACTTGGTGCTGCAGGTGTTGGTGCAATATATGGAACATCCATGAGTACAGCGTCACGATTGTTCCCCGAACGAAGAGGATTCGCGACGGGAGTCGCCGCTTTTGGTTTTGGCTTCGGGGCAGCATTGTTAAACGGCCCCATATCTTGGATGGTCGAGACACTGGGCTACAAAGCGGCATTGCAATGCTTTGGATTGTTCATGCTTGGAGCTCTCACAGTCTTTGGTTTTCTTTCACGTTACCCAAGTGTTGGAACTCATCATGAAAACCCAGAGGAGGAGGTCAAAAAAGGATTGCTTTACCGGACGGTAGTGCACTATAGCCCAAAGCAAATGCTTAGAACACGCCAGTGGTGGATTCTGTATGTAACATTCACTTTGACCGCGAGCACGGGACTTATGGTCACTGCCCAGCTTGCGGATATGGGTAGATTCTTCGGAGTGTCAAGCAGACTTGTTCTTCTTGCAAGTGAAGTCTTCGCCATAACAAACGGTGTTGGAAGAATCGTTGGGGGCTGGGTCTCGGATAGACTTGGCAGAGAAAGAACAATGTCCATTTTCTTCACTCTCCAAGGAGTCCTATCCATTATGTTGCTCCGGCTAGGTACCTTCGAAGTATTCTTTGTTATTTTGGTAGCAGCCATAGGATTCCTGTGGGGGCCGATATTCACCTTCTTTCCAGCATTAACAGCCGACTACTATGGAAGGAGAAACTCTACAGTAAACTACGGGATCACGTATACAGCTAAAGGTTGGGGTGGCCTACTAGGAGGATATGTAGCTGCCATACTATCTTCACAATATGGCGGGTTCATCGCCCCGATTCTTACTTCAACCTTATTCAACTTCGCAGCGGCCTTAGCGGTTATGCCACGAGTAATGAGCAGCCCCCAAACAAGACATAAACAATCTTAGAGCTATTAACAAGCATCTTTCTAGGGACGGCATCAAAGCATACACTATTAGCAACTTAGGTAGGCAAGGTCGTAAAAAGCTATGAATTGTAAGCTGGGACAGCGTGGATATCAAGGACAACCTGATACCAGTTAGGCCCAACAGACCTAACAACTCTGGAAAACATGATGGAGTACTCCTTTGTTGTTCTGCTCAATGTTCCCTCAACTCTATTCCTGACATCTCCGCAAGCGTTGCGTTTTTTCCGCCACCTGGTGCCCAACACCATCGCCCCCCTCATCGTGCAGGCCACCTTGCAGATCGGCGGGGCCATCCTGGTGGAGGCG
>JAWBNY010000045.1:0-8393 GCA_038826985.1 Bathyarchaeia archaeon
TACAAGGGGAGGCCAAACTCGCGCCGCGATCATCAAGGTTCTTAAAGAGAGCCCCCAGAATGCTAACCAGTTAGCAACCATACTTGGAATAGATTATAGAACCGTTAGACATCACCTTCAGGTTCTCGAAAAGAACCGGGTGGTTATGTCTGCCGGAGAGAAGTACGGTTTGACATATTTTCTGACACGTGAAATGGAGGAAAACTACGCCTTGTTTGAAGAAATTTGGAAGAGACTCAAAAATAAGAAAAAGGGGAACAATAGATGAAATCAAACAGTAGCATGACAAAGCATATTTTCCCCGCAATCGTAATATTGATGATACTAGCTCTACTATTTGTCTACCTAGTCTTTGCTGTTGGACCATTAGCTTTTGTACTTAGGCCCTTTTGGCGGTTTAGGGAGTATGTGGGCGGACCTAGCCGAATTCCATTAGACATTGAACTCTTCTATGCTATCAAGACGGTTTTAACCACGGTGAACGCGACACTAGCAACTCTGCTTATGGCCATATACCTAGGCATATATAGAAAGACAAAGTCGGAGTTTACCATAGGGTTGATAATATTCTCGACCGTTCTCTTATTGTATGCCATTACCTCTAACCCGTTAGTTCAGCTGATCTTTGGATTCCGTGCTTATGGACTTGGTCCCTTTGCAATGTTGCCTGACTTGTTTGCATGTGCAGCACTTTCAGTTCTCGTATATCTGAGTCTGAGATATTAGTGGTTGAAAGTTTAGTACAAGCTCATTCCTCTTCTTCCCAACCCTTAAGATAGTAGTATTCGCCTATACTCTTCTGATATCTATCAAGACGAGAATTCTCCTTATTGACGCGAGGTCTACCTGTAAGAGGATCTCTCCGAAACGTTACTTGAACGATTCGGAGAAAAGTGTTCATGCCTTCTCTCAAACCGAGTGGCGAATGCGCCAAGCCAGCTATACCGGGTTTCCCGCTAAAAACCATTATGCGGTCACCTATGAAGTCTTGGGCTGAGACATCATGCTCTACAACAAATGCCGTTGCTCCACGGTCTTCGACGGATCTACGAATGGTGCGTGCCATCGCCATCCGTTCTTCAACGTCTAAGTAGGCGCTGGGTTCATCGACCAAATACAAATCAGCCCTTTTCGAGAGACAAGCTGCAATTGCAACTCTCTGAAGCTCGCCTCCGCTTAACTCCTTTACAACTCGGTCAAGTAGCCTCTCTAAACTTAATGGTTCGATGATCTCAGATTTGTAGCGGCTTGAGCCAACCTCTTCTCCAACGATCGACCTTAGAAGGCTTTCTACCGTCCCCTCATACTCTGGCGAAATGTATTGAGGCTTGTAGCTAACAGTGATTCCTTGAGCCACAAGATCTCCTGAGTCAGGTCTTAATTGCCCTGCGAGAAGCTTGATGAATGTTGTTTTTCCAATTCCATTTGGACCCAACAACCCAATAACCTCGCCCTTATAAATCTCCCCTTTGTCCGTATCCAGTGTAAAGCCTCCAAGACTTACCCGCATTCTTGGCCATCTAAGAACTACCTCTCTTGAAATCCATTCTTGAGTAGGAGGTTTGACATGAAATCTCACAGCTTCTTTTCTGAAGCGTACATTTTCGTCAGGGATAAATCCATCAAGATAGGTATTTATTCCAACCCTAACTCCCTGTGGGTGACATACAACTCCATATGCCCCTGGGTTTCCATACATGATAGATACATAGTCTGAGAGATAATCGAGAACTGCAAGGTCATGTTCCACCACAATGATCTGTTTTTGCTCTGTTCGAAGAGTTCTAATGAGCTTTGCTGCTTCTATTCTTTGCCTAACATCTAAGTAGCTTGAAGGTTCGTCGAATAGGTAAACATCTGCATCCCTACAGTATGCAGCTGCGATTGAGAGACGCTGTAACTCCCCTCCGCTTAGTTCATGGATGTCCCTATCATGCACAACATCTAGCTCTAGTCTTTCTAAGACTTCTCTTTTTCTCCCCCTCTCGTCTACCTTTTCCATAAGCTCCCCTAAAGTTCCAGAAACAACCTTGGGCAGCTGATCCACGTACTGAGGCTTATAGACAACTTTCAGCCTACCCGCTTTTAACTCCTCGAAGTATTGTTGAAGAACCGAACCACGGTAAAACCTAATGATCTCCTCCCAGTCTGGAGGATCCTCTGGTCTCCCTAAGTTTGGTCTCAATGACCCTGAAAGGATCCTTAGCGCAGTTGTCTTACCTATCCCATTCTTTCCTATGAGACCTGTAATAAAACCCACTCGCGGGATTGGCAACCTGTATAGTTTGAACATATTCCTTCCAAAGCTATATGAACATGCACCCTCAACTTCACTTGGCAAATTAACTATGTTAATTGCTTTAAATGGGCATTTGCGAATGCAAATTCCACAGCCAGTGCATAAGTTTTCAAATATCGTCGGTTTTTCGTTCCCTAGCTCGATCTGTATAGCTCCCACTTTGCTCCGCACAAGTGGACAGAAATTGATGCAGACAAGCCCACAATCCTTCGGTCTACATCTCTCTCGGTCAAGAATTGCTATCCTAGGCGCAGCTTGTCACCTCGCCAATCTCAAAGGTTAAAACCTATAGCACAATTAATGTAGATACTTGTAGCAAGCTAAGAAGAGAACCAAAAAATACTGAGGGTGAGGTTACCACTCCTCCTCGTCCTCTTCCTCATAATCTTCATAGTCCTCATAATCCTCACCCTCGTAGTCTTCCTCGTCCTCCCATTCTTCCTCTTCTTCATCCCATTCCTCTTCGTCACTCATTTGACCAACCTCGATGGCTGAACTTTCACTTTCAGACCTCACTCTTAAGAGTAGCGGCTCCAGATAAGAGGTAATTTTGGGGTTCTAATAACCATTATCTCCTGAATTTTAGGTTTTTATTACTATTGGCTATATTTTTCATTTATTTAAAAAAAAGGACATAGAAATAGGGATGAACAATGTTTTCCGGAAGCAATCTAGTTCATCATTTCAGTAACATTCTGTTCGAACCTGCAAGAACTCTTCGCAAGACTTCAAGGCATTGTAGATTTTCTTCAGAATAGGACTAGGACCAATATCCATTTCATGTTCGAGAAAATTACTAACCTGCTTAAGCCAAACATATCTTTGACGATAGGCACTTATAAGCTTGCGACAATCAACTTTGTCTAAGGGAGACGACTCCATAGCCTCAAGAAGATGCTTCAACGATTCAAAGAGTCTTTGAGCTCTGACAACTTGTTGTTCCCCCATCGCCTTCAATATAATTCCATGACTGTATGGATACACTATTCTTAGGTAGTTAAAACACATAGTTTCAATTTGTTCTCGACGTAAAAGCTCAGACACCTCCGTGGCCGAAAGTATCTTGCCTTGATAACGTATCCACCTAGATGTCCTCATGTGTGGAAATAAATAGAGACAAGTTCCTATCTTAAGAGATGGTGACTGAAAAAGCGCCCTGGATACTATGGCACGCTGACGAGAAGAGCCCCCTTTAAGACGATATGCAAGAATCATTACTGTACCAAGATCCTCACCTAGCCGAAAACTCTTCAGGAGTGGAGAAACGACTTCACGAGATCTTCTCATCAGGATTGGCTGATAACCTTGAAGCAGGTCAATTGCTACCCTAGATATCTTCGGAGGGATCTGCCAAAGAGAGTAGTGAAGCCTCAATACTCCCTGTGAGGATAGAGTTTGTTCAAGCCTTCGTTTGCATCTAGGATCCTTAGGTGGACTATATGCCAAGTAATATAGGCATCCCAAAGCATTCACCGCCTCACGTTAAGCAAAGCGCATCTTTCCACAATAAGCCAAGACAACGCATCCTTTAACGCTAAGTCTACAGCCTGCATTTCAAGTTCGTTCACATCATACAGTTCCATGAGCCTTGCAATCTTGGATTCCGAAATGTCCAAGACAGAGTCATCTCGCCTACCAGGGATAACAGAGTCCAATCTTTTTCCAGCTTCTTCCAGATGTTTGTCGTCATCGGCTATTATCACAGCAGCAACCCTAGCAGTATCGACGCGAAGACCAACTTTTTCGATTGCCTTACTTATCTGCCTCTGAGCAGATACATAGAGAAGTATCTCAACATCGAGCGAGTTAGCGATTCTCCTACCCTGCATAAAGGCTTTTAAAGAGTTGATGGTTGCAAACACAATATGTATATGGCCTGCTACCGAATCAGCATCAAACAGTTGAACCAAAGAAGGCTGGACAGCTTCTTTAACTATTGATACGAACTGTTTAGGGATGATAGGCTCGTTCAACCTGAAACCTGCCGTAGCAATAGACTTGGCGTATTCCTCAATTCTCAGGGCATATGCACCTCGCCAGCGATGCTAGTGACCAGCCTGTGTACGAGTCTTCTCTTCATCCCTGCTGAGACAAGTTCTTCCTCAACTTCTTTGAGACCCTTTCCATCGCTAGTAGCTTTTAGTACAATCTTTCTCATGGTCTCTCTGTGTTCCCAGGGGAAAACAACCCAAGCATCTGTCTCTACAACGAAAAAGTCTGGGGTAAACTTTGACCAAGGCTTCTTGTAAAGTGTAGCGGTCTTAGCAAATAGTTCATGCTTTTTTAGCTCGTCCATAACGACACAGAGGCTCTCACCTGTATCTACAACGTCATCTACAACAAGTACATATCTACCTGCAAAGCTGGAGGGCAGTGCTTGTGTAATCCGCGGTAGTTTTTCAGTCTTGTAAAAGTCTTTATAGAAGCTTACCCCCACGGTAAAAAGCGTTGGAACATCTAGCATGTCAGATAACAAACGTGCTGGAACTAATCCACCTCTTGCCACGCCCAACAAGACATCTGGACGGAACTCAGAACGTACCCGTTTCGCCAACTGACTAGATAGAATATAGATGTTATGCCATGAGGGCGTGACAAACCTAAGCTTGCTAGTCATTATTTCACACGTGGATTGCTTACTAGCTAACAGTGAGCATGCTTGTCATATGCGTCGATCTATGATATCTTCAACCTCAGGTCCAGTGCCTATAAGCGTTACAGGAGCCTTTACTCTTTTTTCAACAGTCTCAACAAATTCTAACGCATCCCTAGGTAGATCTCCGTATTTCTTGACGCCTTTGGCATTAGGAAAGACAATGTCCAACTTTGTAAGGGCGACTTGTGTGGCGCCGTTAAGCATCACTGCTCTCTGAGCAAGGTCATAATCAAACGGTGCCGCTCGTCTCTGTCTCCCAGTAACAGTGCCAAACTCGGCCCAACCACGTCTTGCCGCCTCTTCCAATGGCAGCTCATCCTTAAGGAATCCAGCTCCAACCCGAGTTACATATGCCTTAAAGACAACTATAACCTCATCAACGTTTGTTGGCCCAACTCCTACATCTGCCGCTATAGAGCTGGCAGTAACATCCTTTGAAGTAACATACGGATAGGACCCGTGGAAAAGGCTTAGAAAGGTTCCTTGTGTACCTTCAATCAGCACATTCTTGCCCTTCTCAATAAATTCGTTCACCTCTAGAGGGACATCAGTGAGGTATGGCTTCAGCTTCTCGACTTCGCGAGCGACCTTAGCAAAACGGTTAACACGGTCTACATTACATGGTCCAGTTCCACTTCCAGTCGTGCCAATCTTGCGGCTAAGATGGTCCGAACTCTTGTCCTGTGCTATATGCTTCTCTTCGATGATCGCGCATAGAGGATCAACATAGCATCTTCCAGCTGTTCCTGTCTCTTTTACCTCTTGAAGAAATATCTCAGGATTTACTAGGACACCGGGCCCAACAAAGAGTTTAGTAGCTGGGTTAACAAACGCGCTAGGTATCATTCTCAGCTTATACATCTTGTTCTTCCAGACTATGCTATGGCCTGCATTTGGACCGACACCTCCTCTAGCAGCAACCGCAACGTCATCGTTCAAAGCCAGATATGAGATAATCTTGCCCTTACCCTCGTCTCCGTAGAAGCCTCCAACTATAACTGTGCAAGGCATAAGAAGCCCAGGCTTAAGCTGGCTTAAATGCTGATTTAAAAGTTTCCGAAAGCTGTTGAAAAAGACAAAAGTTTTCGAGAACTATCTACAAGAACCTATCCATTTTCTAACCTATTAGCCCTTGCTTCTTCAAGATTCCCCGTGCCGCAATGACCCCCGTCGCAGCAGCCACAACTAGGCCTCCGGATAGGCCAGCACCGTCTCCAGCAACGAAAAGGTTCTCAAACGAAGTCTCAAGGTCATCGTTCGTCTCTACACGATTTGCTGAAAACTTAACCTCTGGAGCATATATCAGTGTTGAATCGGAGGCTACCCCAGGTATAACGTGGTCAAGCTTCTCTAACCCTTCAATGATATCTGTCACAATTCTGTGCGGTAGCCCCATACTTACATCACCTGGTGTCACGTTCAACAGGGTTGGACGCACGTTGCCACGGTTTATCCTTTCCCATGTTGACCTACGTCCTCCCTTTAGGTCTCGCAACCTTTGAAGAAGAGGTTTGCCTCCTCCAAGCGTTGTCGTCTGAATAGCGATCGTTCTTCCATAAGCGGTGGTGTCTTCCAGTGGTTCTGTTAGTTTAACCCTCACAAGGAATGCAAAGTTTGAATTGTTTGAGAGTCTGTCAGTCATCGCATGACCGTTAACTCCGATGAAGTCATCATAGACTTCTTGGACAACAAATCCTCTGTGATTTACGCAGAACGTTCTTACGAAATCGTCGTAAGTTGTTGAGTAGACATGAAACTTTGGGTCTCTGCCGATCTGGATGACCGGTTCCATCACAACAGCTGGAACCTCCACTCTAACACCTATGTCGATAGGTTGGTAATGCGTCTTGATGTTGAGGCGCTTTGCCTCTTCTGCAAGCCAGCTCGCCCCACTTCTACCTGGACAGGCAATGATGTAGTCAGCTTCTATAGTTTCACCATCATCTAGAGTAACTAGGCCTTTGTCTATCCGGGTAGCACGCCTAAGAAGTATGAACTTCACACCTAGAGAAGAGATCTTATCGGCAAGATTCTCTATAACCTTAGGTGAATTATCTGTGCCTATGTGTCGCTGCGGTATAGGTATGAAGTTCACACCTACAGCAGCTGCCCTTCTCTCTAACAGAACCGCCTCATCATGGTTTGGATTGTATATCTTTGTTGGTGCACCAGCTTCTAGGAAGATATCGTCAACATACTTTACTAGCTCCCAAGCGGCCTTCTCATCACGCAGTAGTTCGAAGAGGTTGCCTCCGATGTCAGGCCTAAGGTTGAGCAACCCGCTTGAAAGCGTTCCTGCACCTCCAACTCCACTCATAATAGAACATGGGCTACACCGGGTGCAGCTTTTATATGCCGTTGTCATACAGATGCGATGCTTAACATCCCTGCCCATTTCTACGATAGCAACCTTCATTTTGGATCTCAAGGCAAGCTCACGAGCTGCAAAGAGTCCTGCTGGTCCGGCTCCAATGATTACGACGTCGTAGCGCAAGCCAACTCTCCCCAACAAAAGAAGCTAATGTCACTCTGCATTAGAGTCTTATATTCTCTATTGTTTACATCTTATGAATTAATATCTACAATAATGTGTGGCGATAACAGTTATGTACTTAGTAACCTTTAGTGTAAGTTATGTTGACATCTTTGAACCTGATGTAGGGCGCTATACAACTGGACACACCACCCCAGACAACGCTCTGAACCTGATCCCGAGTTATGCCCCCGATCTGCTTTAGCAGCTTTGGTAAGTTGTCGTTCACTCTAAGACTATTTGGCGGAACAGGGTTTTTTACTTGTCCATCTTCAATGTAGAAGGTATCGCCTCGATTTGTAGCACTAAATTCACCTATTGTAGGATTAATTGGATAACTGTACCATATTCTCCCAATCAACAGGCCTTTCTTGGTGTCATCTATCAATTCTTCCAGTCTCTGCCTCCCTTCTTTGATTACAAGGTTTGTAGGCTGTATTCTGGGAAGCGATGAGTAGTCTCTTCCCGGAACTGGACCAAACCGGAATCCATTCCCTGTGGAACTGAATTCCCGCAAAGGTGAACTCATTTTTGCAGCATAGTAGCTGTCACATAAGAGGTTCTGCAGAATTCCTTGGTTAACCAATATAGTTGTATTGGTTGGAACCCCCTCATCATCAAAAGTCTTTGAAGCTATTCCTTCGCTATGGTGTCCATCATCAAAAAGAGAGAAGCATTCATCAGCCACCTTCTTTCCAAGCATTCCTCTGTAATAACTGATTCCTGAGTCAACTGCAGATAGATCGAGTCCATAGGCAAGGACATGTTCGGCCAACTCTGCCATAGCGTAAGGGCTGAAAATCACATCGTATCTTCCAGGCTCAACCATCTTTCCTCCTTTGCACCGAACAATATTTTCTATGGCTACACGGATCTTGCTAATAGGATCAAACCGCCCTAGTTGC
>JAWBNY010000046.1:0-8223 GCA_038826985.1 Bathyarchaeia archaeon
CAAGGTGGGGTCGATGTTGGCAAGAGCTGCAGCCACGTTTAGATACAGGTATGGATATAGATGCAGAGCCTCAAGGATTACTATAGCTGGAATTCCCTGTCCTAACCAGTCAAACGGCTCTCTCATTATACCGATGCTCATAAGAAAGAGGTTTATTGAACCATAGCGTGCGAACAATTGCTTCATACCGATAGCTCCCACAAACGGTGGCATCACAAGAGGTATGAGAAGGAAGCCTTGAAAAAACCGTTTACCGGGAAAATCGTATCTCACCATAAGAAATGCGAGCGGAATAGCAATCGCGGAAGTAAGCATTGTTGTATAAAAGCCAATTTTAAGAGAGTTCAATATACTCTCTATCAGAACTGGGTCTGTGAACATCAGCCCAAAGTAGAAAGTCGTGAAGTTACCATTAACGAAGAAAGTCCCAATAAAGATGTAGAGTATAGGGATAAAAAGGAAGACAAGGAAGAACGCCATTAGAGCTAGAAATAAGAGGAAGGCATATCGATCCATCTGTCGAAGTTGCATACGTAGAGCTTCAAACATCTGTTAAACCTCAAAGAGTTGGGAATACAAAGACGTCTTCTGGGTCAAAAGCAAGATAAACCGTCTGTCCGATGCTTCGAAGATGGCCGCTTGGATTGAAATTAGTTACCTTGACCTCTACGCTGTCATATGAAAGCAAGTACTGCTCTGTTACGCCATAGTATACAAGACTTAGAATTCTTGCTCTGATGAGGTTGATTATTCCCTCAAGATGTGAGTCAGGGTCATGCACCTTGATCTTTTCTGGCCTTATTGCGCAATATACATTGTCTCCTACCTTAACGTTTAAGCCTTTACGACTTGCACATATGGTCATACCGCCATCACAGACTATGGTTAATAAACCAACGTGATCTTCTCGTTCAACTCGACCTTTCAGTATATTTGTGCTACCGAGGAAGCTGGCAACAAAAACGTTTCGAGGACGATTATAGATTTCCTGCGGAGTCCCGACTTGCTCAATTCTTCCTGAGTTCATAATCGCGATCTCGTCTGCCATTGAGAGAGCTTCTTCTTGGTCATGTGTAACATATATGGTGGTTACTTTTAGCTCCCTTTGTATCCGTTTAATCTCGTCACGTGTCTCTAGACGAAGTTTTGCGTCAAGATTACTTAGAGGCTCATCCAACAGGAGTACATCAGGCTCTATAACAAGGGCTCTAGCTAAGGCTATTCTCTGTTGCTGTCCGCCTGAAAGCTGGTTAGGATAGCGTGATGCAAACTCTTCCATCTTAACAACCTTGAGAATTTCCTTAACACGTTCCACTCTCTGCGATGTTGGAACACCTCTTATTCTTAGACCGTATGCGATGTTATCATAGACCGTCATGTGCGGCCATAAAGCGTAGTTCTGAAAGACCATTCCTATGCTTCGTCTATGTGGCGGAACATCGTTCATCAGCTGGTTCCCTAGGAATATCTTTCCCTTATCAGGTTTGTAGAACCCAGCTACAAGACGAAGAAGCGTAGTCTTGCCGCAACCAGAGGGGCCTAGAAGAAAGAAAAGTTTTCCATCATCAACCCTGAAGCTTACTTCATCAACAGCCTTTACTGCACCAAAGCATTTTGTAACATTTTGGACTTCAACGCTAACCAAGCTCTAGGGACCTCTAATCCTTCTGCTTGCTAGAAGGCAGTGGGCTACGATAAGAAAAAGGTTCCGAATAATGCCAGATGAAGAGCTTGCCCATCAACTCTTATGATGATGACAAATAAAAGCCATATTGATTTCTTTGAAGTACCTACCTTATTCACCTAGGTCAACACAAAAAAGAAAAAAGTTGAGATATTATTCTAGTCATTTCTTTGCTACAGCTGCTACCTCTCTTCTCCGTCCGATAAAGGTCATCAGTGCAACCCCAACAATAAGACCTAGCACTACTCCACCTCCTAATCCATAGTAGATATTGTTTTGCGCTTGAATCTTGGCAGCTTCAAGCTCAGCTCTGTAAGTCTCGATTCTCTGCAGCAACGACTTCTCACCCTCGATCGAGGCTTCAACCGCTAGTCGATGGGCATCAGCATATTTCTTCTGCGCAAAGACATGCCACTCAGCGATGTATTTGTTTCGAACAGCTGCATCCGACCAGTATTTAGATAGGTTAAGACCCTCTGCTTCAGATATGGGGGCTTGTGTCAGCTTTTCGATTGCTTGCTGTATTTTCGGTGAAGATATCTTGGCTTCAGTTAATGTTTTGTTTGTTTCAATGATGTCCCCCCAAGCTGCCTTCAGCTGTTCATGGGAGTCTACTATCAGCGCTGTCAACAAGTCGGTGACGAGCGACCATCTTATCGAGCCTTTTGTAGCATTGTAAGCAAGCTGCTCAGTCACCTTGAAGGGGTTCACTGGCACGATGTTATCCGCGGCGGGAATCTCGTCGTAGAGCTCAGGAATGACAGACATCCTGCCTAAGACGTTCTTTGTTGGGCCTCCAACAGAACCTACTCTCTGCATCCACAGTCTCTGAGCAGGTTTTGTGAGAACCCAAGACACAAACCTCTTTGCAACAGCCATGTTAGGAGCACCTTTCAGAATAGCTATACTGTCGGGGTTTATCGTGGTCAACTTAGACGGTAGGACGTATCCGATCTTGTCAGCACCCACTTTGCTGATCTCGGCCCAAGCATAGAAGTCGATTGCCAAACCATAGGCTACATCACCAGAACTAACTGCTTTTGGTATAGCGCTTGAACTTGCCGGAAAGTTCTTTACGTTAGCACCGAGTAAAGTCGCGATCTTCAATCCTTTCTCCCAACCATATCCTTGTAGCATTATCTCAAACATCATGTGAATCGTCCCGCTCTCGAATCCTGCAGAGCCGACCCAGCCCTTCAGCTTGGGGTTAGTTAAGTCTTCCCAAGTCTTAGGTTCTGGAAAGCCCTTCTGACTTAGTAGCTGCTTGTTGTAGATGATTCCGAAACCTGAGAGAGCTGTACCATACCATCGATACTTGGAGTCATACATAGGTATGCCGCCTAGTTCCTTTGGTATGTTCTTCAGTATCTCCTCCTCGACTTGATAGGTCTCGAAGAGGTTTTCCTCAGCCAACGCTATGTACGGGTCTACCCCGCCACCCCAGAACAGGTCAATACCGATTCCTGTTGGAGTTGCTGCAAAGCCTGAACGGATGTACCGGACATCTGCGTCTGTCCCACCCACATCAACCCACTCGACATCCACTGGCTCGCCGAAATTGGCTAGGTAATATGCGCTGAACGCTCTACTGAACTCGTCTTTTATGAACTCGTTATGTGGGGATATGATCTTCAGTTTCGCAGGAGTTGCATAGACTATGACCGGACTTAATCCCGCAATGATAGGAAGGACGATAAGGAGAAGAAGCAGCGGTTTCATTCTTCGCATCCAGTAATCCTCCTTCTAACAGTTGCGTCATAAAGAGAATGATTTATGGTTTTCGGGCGTTATGTAGAGTGGTATAACACACCCACTAGTCATATAGGAATCAAGTTGTAGGTGTCTATTCCCAGAATGAAAATATCAAAAAGGCGAATAGAACCGTCGAGAACTTACCGATGTTCTGAACCAGTTAATAGGTTCCCAAACTAAACTGTATCATATTTATGGTTAAGGTTAAAACTCATGCATATATCCTCGTTATAAACTACAGTAGGGAAAAAGAACAAATAAATAAAGTCTACCCTATGAACTCATCGAATTTCCAATAGTGTTCTTCTTCTTGTATCACTATTTCCTCAAACATGCGGCGAGTTAAAGTATCGCCAAGCTTAAGCGCCTCCTCAATTATCTTTCTGTATAGCAGTATTGCATCATTTTCTGCGTTGTGACCAAGTCTAACAAAGTCATCTGCAGTTTCTCCTACCTGAGGAAGCGGGTCGGGGATGGTCGTAGTTTCACCACCAAGAAGGTAGATGCGTTCAGAGATTTTCTCTAAGTGCTCCATCTCTTGCATGGAGATGTTCTTTAGAAGTTCACTAATAACAGCATTCTTGTTTTTCTCAGTTATCACCTCAAGAGGCAAATTCTTCATACGTAACGCAAGAAGATTAGCCTTCTCATGCTGGTTTGTGTATTGAATTATTGCAGATATCTCACTTGCAGCTGCCTTATTTAGAATTTCAAAATAGTCCTTTGTGAATATCCTTCGCCATTCCGATATGCCCTCATCAGATCCAAGCGACTCATCTTTTAGGTCTACATACTCTTGGAATCGGAATAAATGCTTCTCCTCATCAGCATATATTCGCTTGAACAATTCATAAGTCTCCCAATCTCCATTTTTTGTTGCCTCTTCAATAATTCTTCTGTAGAGAGCAAGAGCCTCCTCCTCTGCCTTAACTCCGTTTCTAATAAATTCAACTAGTGTGTTACCCACAATTACCATTTTGGCTCTAGTAGTAGCTTGACCTCCGAGATAATATATTCTTTCCATGATATAAGCCGCATGTTTCATTTCTTGGATAGCAAAGTCTTTCAGAAATTTTCCTACAGATTCATATATTGTTTTTTCAAGAAGAATATTCTCTGGAGTAACCTTGCGCATCAGTTTTTCCATTTTAGTATGTTGCAATATATATTGAACTGATACTTGCAATTCTCTAGAAACAGCTTGATTCAAAAGATCAATATACTCGTTTGTCAGACGGACAGACATGACTATCTCCTTTTTGAGTCAATAACCAAACCCATATATATGTGTTTGGTTAGGTAATGGATAACATCATTGAGCCATCATTCAGTTTGTTGGTTGCAGAGAAACCTTCAATTTACTTTCAAATGCAGCCGCTTATTGACATATTTCACACTCAACACACTGAGAACTAATAGGTCGATGAATAACACTACTATGAGAACTCCAATACTCAAAGCACAACGTAAAACTAAGACCCCATTATTCTTATATTTGGTTTAGTAGGTCGTTAGCTCGGAGTAGCGTTCAACATGTCAAAAGGTTATGAGGTTGTTGTGGTCGGAGCGGGTTCAGGTGGGTCAACTGCTGCCTACAACTTTGCCAAGGAAGGTTTCAGAGTCCTATTGATAGATCGAAAAAGCCGTGACAAAATAGGCGAGAAAGCGTGTGGAGAAGCTGTAGGGAAACATCATTTTGAGAATCTAGGCATCAGTCCTCCCACAGATGAGGAAGTGGCTAGCCGCATCCTTGGCATCGACATTTTTTCACCTGACCAGAGAACCGTATTAAGAGTGAAGGGTACCGGACTTGAAGGATATATTCTCAACCGCCTAGCTTTCGGACAGAGGTTGCTAAATGATGCAGTTGATATGGGTTGTGAACTTCTAGACAGAAATGTAGTTACAGAGCCGATCGTCCGTAACGATGGAGTTGTCGGAGTCAGATGTAGAGAAATTGGAAAGTCGGTGATGAAAGAAATCAATTCCAAACTTGTAGTAGATGCCAGTGGAGTTGATGCTGTAACCCGCAAGTGGCTTCTTTCAGTTCTTGATGCAAGAGAGCAGGTATTAGAGGAAGATATGGAGGTCTGCTATGTTGAATTAAGAGAAGTCAAACAAATAAACGAGCCAGAATATCTTCGGATTTATCTTGATCAATCAATCTCCCCTGGGGGTTATTATTGGATCTTTCCAAAAGGGAAAAACGTTGTGAATGTTGGACTAGGTTTGCAGATGCGTAAAGGGTTTCCAAATCCCAAAGCCAACTTCGAGGAATACGTGTTAACCCAAGATCTCTTAAAGGGATCTGTGAAGATAAAGGGTGGAGGAGGAATAGTACCGACAAGGAGACCGTTGTGTAGCCTAGTTGGAAATGGGCTTCTACTAGTTGGGGACTCAGCATGTATGCCGAACCCAATCCACGGCGGGGGTATAGGTCCATCCATGATTGCTGGAAAGCTTGCAGCAGAAGTAGGTTCGCAAGCGTTAGAGTCTGGTTCAACTTCAATAGGAGACCTATGGGAATATAACGTCCGGTATATGTCTGCTTATGGTGCAAAGGCTGCTGGCCTAGATATCTTCAGAATTTTTCTTCAGAAATGTTCCAACGAGGATCTCAACTATGGGCTTGCAAATCGTCTTATAAAAGAAGAGGATATTCTCAAGGCAAGTATGGGTGAGGAGTTAAGGTTAAGCATTGGAGAGAAGGCGCAGAGAGCATTCCGTGGCATTGGTCGACTTTCCTTTCTGAGAGCTCTACAGAAGATAGCAAACGTGACGAATCGAGTAAGGGAGCTTTATCGAGCCTACCCAGAGCCTAGAGGTCTTGCAGAGTGGTCTGCAAAGGTTGAGAGCATTATCTTAGAGACAAAGTCTATGACTCTATGAGTTTCCTTGCCCGATACACTAATATAGCGTGTCGCCATCGCTAGATTTGTATGGCTGGGATAGGATGGTCTGTGTAGGAGATTGCGTTCATTAATACATCTTCTAAGGCACAGGCTATACTGACGTACAGGATCATCAACAAAATAATGATACTCGGGGTCAAAGGCGGCATTATAGATGGTTAGTATAAGATTTGTAATTCCCAAAGGCTCTCTTGAAAATGAGACGTACAGAGTGTTGGAGAGTGCTGGATACGTCTTATCAGGTCAAGACAGAACTTATCGCCCTTCAATCAACGATCCTGAGATTGACCTAAAGATAATGCGTCCTCAAGAGATCCCATATTTGGTAGCGGATGGCACACACGATCTGGGAATTACAGGTGAGGACTGGGTCAAAGAAACCGGGGTAGACGTCGCCTCACTTCTTAAGCTAGGGTACGGCCGTATCCGCATGGTTATGGCTCTCCCAAAAGTCTGGACTGACATTAACTCCTTTTCTGATTTGCTAAGCACGTTTTGGTCTCAAGGTAGGAATGTAAGAATCTCAACCGAATACCTAAACATCACTTCAGAATATGTGAAAAAATGCAGAACTTATGTAGAGCTGTTTGGAGAGAGAGACCCACTAATTGTCACGCCTTGGTTAAGGAAAGGTGACAATCCTTGGGTTACTGTGATGCTATCTTTTGGAGCAACCGAAGCTAAGCCGCCTGAGAATGCAGACGCCATAGTTGATGTTTCTCAGACTGGAACTACTTTAGAGCGGAACGACCTTAAGGTGGTTGAAACAGTCCTCGAGTCAGAGGCTGTGTTAATCGCGAATAAAGGTGCCCTTGGAGACCCAGCAAAGTCTGAGAAGATTTATGATGTTCTCACACTACTCCATGGGGTTGTGGAAGGAAGAGGAAAACTGCATATTTTTGTTAATGTTGAAGCCAAAAACTTAGAGAATCTAGTTGCTAATTTACCTGCGTTAAAGGGACCCACGATCAGTCCGCTTTCAAAGGAAGGATGGTACTCGGTTAACACAGTAATTGACCGTAAAGACTTTCTGAAAGTTCTTCCGATGCTGCGTAAACTAGCACAGGGACTAGTTGTCCACGAGCCTCGTCAGATAATAACTCTTGAAGAGGCAAAATAGGAGTTGTCGGGCTGTCCATAAGATTCGGAAAGTTATCTGAGTTCGAATCTGAACTGCTCAAGAAGAGGGGGGGACTGTGGAAAGCTGAGGAAGAGGTGAAAGCCACACTTGAGGTGGAGCAGATAGTATGTCAAGTACGTTCCCGCGGTGACCTAGCATTAGTCGAGTTGACTGCCCGTTTTGACGGAGTCGACATCTCTAAAAAAGGGTTGAGAGTGTCTGGCGAAGACATCAAACTTGCATATGAAAAGGTAGAACAATCTGAGATACAAGCCTTAGAGTTTCTTCGAAGACGTATCGAAAGCGTTGAGAGAAGAAAGCTTAGACGCCTGAACTATGTGCATAGCGACTCCCTTATCCGGATGACTCAGAGAACGAGGCCGCTTAACAGCGTGGGATGCTATGTACCAGCAGGCCTAGCTACTTATCCAAGTACACTACTCATGACCGTTGTCCCGGCGAAAATTGCAGGGGTAAAGCGAGTAATTGTTTGTTCACCGCCGCGTAGGGGAGATGTAGACCCACTCATTTTGGTTGCAGCAGATATCTGCGCCGTAGATGAGATATATCGAGTTGGCGGAGCTCAGGCAATAGCGGCGATGGCATATGGAACCGAATCTATAGCCCCAGTCGAGAAAATCGTAGGTCCAGCGGGAAGATTCGTCACGACGGCAAAGATGCTTGTTAGCAAAGATGTTGCAATTGACATACCTGCTGGCCCTAGTGAAGTGGTGATTCTTGCAGACAGCAATGCC
>JAWBNY010000047.1:0-8201 GCA_038826985.1 Bathyarchaeia archaeon
TCTGTTTTTTCGCAAGTGGATCCCTTTCAATATGAATCCTACAGCTTAAGGAGAGATGCAGCTATGATTGCTATCCAAGTAGCTATGGCTAAAGAGGCAATTCCAGCAACAAAGGAGCCCGTGACATCTCTCAAATATCCAATTAGGAATGGCCCTAGGAACCCGCCAATTTCACCTATGGAAAAGAAGAGGCCTCCAACAGTTCCAATGTGTTCTATGCCTACCTCTGGTAATTCCATGAGCTTCACAGTTAGTATCGGCATGATGGCTCTGGTGAAGAACCCTGCTGAGAATATTCCTAGAAGGAGGAGTAAGCCTTGGCCCAGTCCTATGGTGATTATGGAGAAGCCTGATACTGATAGGAGATAAACGATCAGTCTCTTCCTGATTTTTGAACGGTACATGAGTCGAGGCAGAAGAAGGCTTCCTAGAATCCCAGCTAAGGTCAATAATGATGTTGCATAGCCGGAGACGACCATGGAGAAACCTTTCAGCTCAAGTATCTTAGGCATCCAGTTCTGAAGTCCATGAGTTATCATGAAGAAAATGATGCCTATGATGACTATGAGCCACAAACTGCGGTTCCTGAATACTTTTTGGACATGGCTCTCTACAGGTCTACTATCAGCCAACTCAATGCCCCTATTACTCGCCTGTGGCTTCCTACCTCCGAACATGAGCCATATGAATGCGACGATAAAACCGAATACACCATAGATGAGGAAGACGTTTCTCCAGTTACCCGCAAGAGGCAGAACTACGCTGCTGGTTAAGCCAAGCGCTGCCATACTCCCAACTGAGGAACCGGAGGCGTTGATGCCTGAACTCAGACCTCTTTCTTGCCCCCTAAACCAAGTTGAAACTAGCTTCGGTGTCCCAATAGAGATCAATGGGCCTCCAACTCCAAATATGGCGACAGAGGCGAAAAGGTCTTCGAAGCTGATGGCAAAGCTCTTCAGGATTGACGATACAGCCATCACAACTGTACCTATCAGTATGGATCTGTATACACCTAGCCAGTCAACGAGGAAACCTAGAGGCTGGGCGGAGAATATGTATACTAACTGCCATGCACCTGTTATAGCACCCATCTGAGCATAAGTTAGATTCAGTTCTGACATGATCGGGGTTACTAGTGGTGCTGTGGCTGTGTATATGAGGCCGAAGGAGAAATAGCTCAGCCAGCCTAGAGAGAGCATTACCCACCTATAGCTTGTCTCAGGTTGCGTCAACTTCCCTCTTCCTATGTTTTTATTCGATTATTAGATTATGGATTATGAGTCCTATCTGAGCGTAGCTGTATCCACAAAACCATTGAGAGACCTTGTAAGACTGCCATAAAATGCCGTGACCCCTGTTTTAGGCAGTCAGTTGAGAATCTCTTCTCCAGTTAATTGTGTATTTCATAGCAATCCTCGGGTTTGTCTGAGAACAGAATCAGATTTTATCCTTATACCCTTGCGGATAATATGAACATTTCCACCTATTGTATCCGGAAATAGTAGATTACAGGAAACTTATATGGATAGAAAGCAGAGAGTTATTGATTGTGCTTGATGGAAGTTAGCTTGAAACTTTAGAGGGTGAAAAATTATTTCACGTTTCAAGTCTGGAGATCACAATTTTATAGCTTTGTGTGTTGTTGGCGCGTTTGCTATTCTCAGCTCAACAATGTCTAAGAATCCTGTTCTGAAGCCATTTGCAATCCATCTTGGCGCACCTTCATACCTCATAGGATTTGTGGCTTCAGCCTCAACAATTCCGGGGATGCTCATCAGTCTGCCAGCCGCCTCTCTCTCAGATATCTTTGGGAGACGAAAAGTATTACTTTTTTCCGTCTTCATCTTTGCTTCAGCACCATTCCTCTACCTCCTGATAACTAACTGGTGGCAGCTCATCGTAGTACGGTTTTTCCACGGCTTCGCAACCGCAATTTTTGTTCCAGTTACTGAGGCAATCGTAACTGAGCAATTTCCGACAAAGAGAGGTGAGAGAATATCTCTACTAAACTCAGCAACAGCCGTTGGTAGAGGAATGGCCCCCTTCCTCGGTGGATACATTCTTTTCGTCACAAGCTACAACTATAAAACCCTCTACCTAGCCGTTGGTATCGCAGGCACCACTGCCCTCCTCATAACTCTCTTTCTCATAGTTGAAAAAAAGAGTACTACAGTCCGGACTGACTCCGCTGGGGCTACCCGTAAAATGTTTCAAAGCTGGTATGAACTTGCAAGGAACAGTGGAGTGTTAGTAGCAAGCTTCATACAGGCAACGCAGTACTATGTCTACGGCGCGGTGGAATTCTTCCTTGTAGGCTACCTAGGTGAAGTTGTGAAGCTTGACCCATTATCCATTGGGGCAATCATGGGAAGTCAAATAGTTGCCCTCATCATATTCAGGCCATTCATGGGTAGGGTCTCAGACAGAATTGGCAGACGTATTCCAATCGTCATAGGTTCAGCTATCAGCTGCCTATTGTTACTGACATTTCCCTTCACGACTCAATTTCCACTCCTCGTTCTTCTTTCAGTATGTTACGGGCTTGGCTTCTCCATGGTGATTTCATCAACATCTCCACTGATTAGCGAGTTAGTGCCTCCTAGCATGGTGGGGGCCTCTATGGGCTTCCTTAGCACCATGATGGATGTAGGACAGACTCTGGGCCCAATTATCAGTGGATTAATATTTGCTACAAATCTGCAATATGTGGGGGTCTTCTCTTCACTCAGTCTCCTTTTGATTTTGTCATGTGCAGTCTTCGTTCTATCAAGAGTAAAAACAATGAAGCTTGAAATCAACACTTAATAGGTTCCAATTCTTGTCTCGAAAAAGTCTGATCACCTTGACACTTCAGATAAAATATTGATTTTCCTCGTCAAATCGTCTTTGAATGTTAGCATCTTGACTTCGAATTAAGCTGATGCTTAGAGCTCATGAAGCTGACAACAGCCCAATATATGTTAACTTTCCGGGTGGAGATTGGTACTGTATGCATTTGAGATCTAATCTCAAATAAGAAAAATTGTTCAGCTAGGTCGGGAGATCATATGATTAGGCAAGGTAGATAGAACATTACATCAACTTATGCACTAGATGGCGACTCAGCCAGCGTACAGATTCAAACAATAATTGGTCAAATCCCAATTATTGAATTAATAAATAAAGGAACGCTTTCCTCGACCTGTTCTGGGCTGGTAGTGACTAATGTAGACCAAGCTTCTGGCCTTCAACAATGTAGACAACCGAGTCGGCAATATAACATGCATGGTCAGCTATTCTCTCAATATGTCGAATCAGTAGGGTCGATGCTAATGCGCACTCCATTCTGGAACTGCCGTTCTTCAATAAGCTAATGAGGATTTCCTTGTACTTATGGTCGACCACATCATCATCCATGGGTAAGCTCTTCGCCAGTTGAACATCCTTATTCTTGAATGCGGTTATGCTCTTCTCTATCATCGCAATCGCCTTCTCAGAACAGGCCATGACCTCGGTGAAGTCACACGCTGATAGATCTCCTAACCACTCAGGCGTTAGAGAGATGTCATAGGCATATCTTCCAAACCTAGACAGGTCGTAGGCGATGTCATTACATGCCTTAATATAACGCAGGTCTCTTGCAAGAGGCTGATATCGAGCCAAAAGCTCCACGGCTAAGTCATTTACCTCCTCCCGTAGAATATTTAGCTGCTCTGAGAGACGGAAGATCCGGTCTGACGAGAATCCGGGATGGCTTAGGAATGCTGTTAGCGACTCGCGGACGGCCTTCTCAGCCAAGTGTGCCATGTCAATGACCATGTTGGTGAGTCGTTCAAGTCCAATATCCATTAGCCGAGGCATTTTCAAATCACCCAAACCTACCTGTAATATAATTCTCTGTAAGCTGGCTCACTGGTCTCTCAAAGACTTGACGGGTCGGCCCGAACTCCACAAGTTCACCTAGGTATAGGAATGCGACGTAGTCAGCCACACGAGCCGCCTGCTGCATATTGTGTGTAACAATAACTACTGTGTAGTCTCTCTTAAGCTCAACCATCAGTTGTTCAATCTTCGCTGTCGCCATGGGGTCAAGGGCTGAGCATGGCTCATCCATCAAAATAACTTCAGGTTGTACTGCAAGTGCCCTAGCGATACAGAGCCTCTGTTGCTGGCCACCGGACAGCTCTAGCGCTGATACTTGTAGTCGGTCAGACACCTCATCCCAGAGAGCCGCCTGCTTCAGGCTCTTCTCTACAATCGCGTCAATCTCCACCTTCGACTTGACGCCATGTATTCTAGGCCCATAGGCAACGTTTTCATAGACTGTCTTCGGAAAGGGGTTCGGCTTCTGAAAGACCATCCCCACCCGTCTTCTGAGTTCAACTACATCGAAATCTTCGCTGAGAACGTTCTCATTGTCCAGCAGGATCTCTCCAGTTGTCTTACAGTTTGGGACTATATCGTTCATTCTATTCAAGCTCTTGATAAGTGTGGACTTTCCACATCCTGAAGGCCCTATAATGGCTGTTATCGAGTTCTTCCCAATACTGAGGTTTACTTCTTTGAGCACTTTGTGGTTACCGAAGTATACGCTCAGATCCTTACACTGAATCTTTACTTCCAGTGCTTACCACCTTTTGCCTCGTCTATGTTTTGTACGTATGATTATTGCAGCTAGGTTCAGGGACAATACCAACATTAGTAGGACGAGGGCTGTACCGTATGCAAGTGGGCGGACGAGCTGAATATTCGGGTGCTGCGTGGCCATATAGTAGATATGTGTTGCCAATGCCATCGTCCCCTCAAAAGGCGACGCTGGTAAAGAGGGACGGAAGAAGAATGCCGCTGTCAAGATGATCGGTGCGGTCTCTCCAGCTGCCCTAGCAACTGCAAGAATGGTCCCTGTAAGTATCCCGGGAAGAGCATAGGGTAGAACGTTGTGCCTTATGGTCTCCCATTTTGTTGCTCCAAGAGCAAGCGATCCCTCTCTAAATGAACGGGGTACACTCAAGAGGGCTTCTCTTGACGCGGAGATGACAATTGGGAGAACCAGAAGAGATAGTGTCAGAGCACCAGATATGATCGAGGTTCCCATATGGAGGAAGTTTACGAACAGTCCGAACCCGAAGAGGCCATGAATTATGGATGGTACCCCGGCAAGGTTTGTTATGGCAGTGTTGATTGCGTTTACAAGCCTCCCTTCATGAGCATACTCTGTGAGATATACAGCAGAGGCCACACCCAAAGGGAGAGCCAACAAGATTGTGCCCAAAGTCAAATACATGGTACCTACCACAGCTGGGAAGATGCCGCCGGCAGTCATTCCCATGCGTGGAACATCTGTTAGAAAAGTCCAGTTGACGACGCCTATGCCACTCGACACAAAGTTTCCAATCAAGACAAGGAGGAAGACGACTAGGCTAGCCGTGACCACCCTGAAGAAATGGAAGTAGAGCTTCTCCTTCAAGGCCTTAATTTTCATCGTCTAGCCCTCCTAAGCCTCCTCATAACGAGGCCTGAAGCATAGTTGAAGACAAAAGTGATGGCGAAGAGAAGTATTGCAAGTGCAAAGAGAGCCCTGTAGTGGAGACTCCCAAATGCTACCTCAGGGGTCTCAATGGCTATTGTGGCGGTCAGAGTTCTGATGGCATCGAGGATGTTGAAATTAATTATGGGGGCATTTCCTGTGGCCATCAGTACCGCCATCGTTTCCCCTATGGCCCTCCCGAATCCCAGTAGAACCGCAGCTAGTATGCCTGAAGACGAGGATGGAAGAACGACGCTGCGGATCGTCTCCCATCTGGAGGCTCCAAGTGCTAACGATGCTTCACAATACTCTGCTGGAACCGATGTAATAGCGTCTTCAGCGAGGCTTACAATTGTAGGTATAGTCATCACGGCCAATATGATGCCCCCGTTAAGTGCATTCAGCCGTGAGTTGGCTCCGGTGGCCTTCTGTATCCAGGTAGCCAGTGTTACGAGTGCAAAGAAGCCATATACAACCGATGGCACCGCTGCGAGAAGCTCGATAAATGGCTTCAATATCTCCTTCTCAAGAGGGTAGGCAACCTCCGCTATGTAGATGGCTACCAGTATGCTTAGAGGTATCGATATAGCCATCGAGATAGATGTGACTATCATAGTTCCATACAACAGTGGTAGAGAGCCAAATTCCGGTCTTATTGCTGAGGTTGGCTGCCAGCTTGTACCAAACAGGAACTCAACGACTGAGATCTCGCTGAAGGCAGATGCACCCTGACTCAATAGGAGAAAGAAGATCAACGCCACAACAACTATTGAGACAGTAGCGCTTACAAGAAGCAGCTTTTCGATCAGCTTCTCCCAGATGTTGCCGATACGTCTTCTGGCTCTGGGCCTGTTCATAACACTTCACTATTCAATTTGACAAACAAAAAGCTGGATTATTCCTATCCCTCTATCTGTCAATCTTGGTAAGAGAGATGTAGCCTACGTCCTCTAGTATCTTCTGGCCTTCAGGTCCAAGTATGAAGGCTACGTAGCTCCCCAAGGTGCCTGTTGGCACTCCGTTTGTATAGATGTAGAGCTTTCTCGCGATCGGATATACCCCTGACTTGATATTCGCCAGTGTTGGCTCATATGGCGCTCCGTTAGCCATAGTTTTAATCTTCAGGATCTTGACATTTACTCCCTGCTTAGTGTAGGCAACACCGACATATCCGATGCCATTCCTGTCGCCCTGCACCGACTGGATGATCTCAGCGTTTCCTGCCAGCTCTCTATTGTCTGCTCTGAAGTTCTTGTTATGGAGTACATGCTCTCTGAAGAAGTCGTAGGTTCCGGAGGTACTCTGTCTGCCGTAGGTTACTATAGGAGCATCGTTTCCTCCCACTTCCCTCCAGTTTTTGTAGGTGCCATTGTAGATTTTTTCAAGTTGCTCCATACTGAGCTCGTTGACTGGGTTGTTGGGGTTAACTACTATGGATATCCCGTCAAGCCCAACCGTCCACTCTACTGGTTTAACACCTTTGCTCTTGGCGGCTTCAGTCTCTGAGGCCTTAATCTCCCTAGATGCATCCGCAATATCGGTAGTTCCATCTATCAGTGCAGCGAAGCCTACGCCGGATCCACCTCCAGCAACAGAAATTCTCACCTTAGGGTTCTTTACCATGAACTCTTCAGCCCACCGTTGGGCTACTACAAGTAAGGTGTCAGAACCCTTGACCACGATGTTTCCGCTCAGCTCCCTTGCCTTCAGCTCCTGAACCTGCTTCTGCAGGTCCGATATCTGACTTACACTTGACTGAGCACTGAGAAAATAACCCACAGCTATGCATGAAATTAGGGATATGAAGATTAAGATTATACGGAATTTGTTGGTCGTTGCCATTTGACTCCACACTCCAGGCACCTGTTTGATAAGCTAAGGTAAATAAATACATTGTGAAAATTCTAAATATATTATCATATATTCTATATTTTTTATCGTTTTTGGAGTTCTGAAAGAAGCCATTGCGTTGACAGGTCGGCTATGAGAGATACGCGTTTCATAGATGTTCTGCCAGTTTGAGTATCTGTTCTCTTTTTTCAGTGCCTTTTCCATACTCTACGGCGTTCTTGAAACCTGCCTTTAGATAGTAGTTGGTGGCGATTTCTAGGTGTTGTGAAGTGATTGCGTAGAGGCCTTTTTCTCTTGTGTCCACGAATTTTGTTCCTGATGCGCGCGCCATGCAGAAGTGACTATGCCTCATAGCCAGCATTTTGGACCTTTCGTCTAAGCTAAACTCTTTTGCTTGTTCAAACAACTTTGATGCTTCAATATACAGTGAAGGGGGAAGCTTCCGCTTCTGCCTTCGTCATTTTTTGCCAGGCTCGGCAAATAATTAAAATTAATTCAAGTTCTTTCCGATAGTGTTCTGACCCCATGTTTTTAATTATTTTTTCAAAATTCTCTGCGGCTGAACTGTATTTTTGTGAGCTAGAATAATGGTCGCCTTTTCTGTCGAGAATCTTTGCTTCTTCTACCGCTATTCTTCCTCTGCAGTAATTTGTTCTGAATGATGCAGCTTTGATGATGCTTTCGACCATCTGAATTTCATCTCTATCTTCAATACTGTTTAGCTGGGTTTGAAGAGAATTTTTTGTCTCATTAAACATTGCAATGGCATTTGTGAAAGTTTTGAGAGCTTTTTCACTTTGCTCTCTTGTGCTCAAAGCCTCAGCGCTTTCCAGTTCTGCCCAAG
>JAWBNY010000048.1:0-8193 GCA_038826985.1 Bathyarchaeia archaeon
GGAGTCACGGCTCTCCTCAGTGGTCACGTATATGCAATGGTCTCCATCCCGAATCCCCTGTGCTATGTAGTGAATACATAGCACAGTCTTGCCTGTTCCAGGTTCTCCTGTTACCGCAACCATGAAGCCTCGTGGGATCCCACCCGATATCATGGCGTCTAGTTCACGGATCCCTGTTGAGATACGTTCGTAAGGTTGCGGCTGCATAGACTTACACGACCTAAACATCTTGCAGATACACAGGTAGTTCAGGAAGACGCTTAGTTGCTTGTTATACTTACTCCTTTATACATTTTATTAGATGTATATGTGTTAAATGCTTGTTTTTTCAGGTGTCGGGGCAAAAATCCGTGATGTTAATGATAGTTGATTTCTGTAACGTCTAGCTTAAGGCAGCTATGGCATTCATTCTAAGTCTTCCTTTCAACTTAGCCTGAGCTGGGAGTTAGCTATATCTATGTTACAGTCAACAGATGCTTCAATGAAGCTAGAATGCTTGAGAGATCAAGTTGTTTGCTTCTCAAGAGGCTTGGCTACCAGTTCACATTCTCACATGCAAAGCAAGTATCCCTGTGTATGGAAACGCCAAACTGAAGATGCGTATGAAAGCCCGGTTGGTTTCTGACCATTTAATCTGCCGATTCTCACATTTCAATGGTCATAGTCTTCTGAACAGACATTGCGGGTTCCATCAATGGTCACCTCTCTGATTGAAATATAGCTGCTGAAAACGCTGGCCGGGAGATTAGTTAAATAGCTTCCTCTTTCTTTGAGTGACCAATATCGCAGTTAAAACAGTTCAATGAGCTGTTTCAGTCAATGATTAGTTCAAATAATTTTTTGCCATTTGAAACGCCAATGTTTAGCCTATCCTAGTATGCAGTATCTTAGCGGTTAGGAATGAGCTTTATTAAAAGGGAATAGCTTTGTGCAAGATTCACGACGAACTTGCCAAAGAGTGTGTTCATCTGGCACGGTAGAAACATAGGTGAAGGAGTAATGAGAGCACAATCATATGTCGTCTTGGTGCATGATATGAAGGATTTGACTAAAGGTCGTCATAGATATTGCTGGGATTCTAGATGAAGTATATATGTTAAGAGGTAGGTCTGACATATAGTTGAAAATGCAAGAAATTGGTCTACTACCATTCATTGAGAAAGAAAAACTGCGTGCTGAAATCATCGTCAAAGGAATTGTCCAAGGCGTAGGGTTTAGACCATTCATATATAGAATAGCCGTTGAAAACAATCTTACAGGATACGTTAAGAATAAAGGTGATGCTAGTGTTGAAGTCGTTGTTGAAGGAAAGAGAAATGAAGTGGAGAAATTTATCAAAAGCTTGAGAGAGAAAAGTCCTCCACTTTCTCAGATCTATGATATGTCTGTTAATTATGCTCTTTGTAAAGGAGAATTTGTGAAATTCTCTATTGTTGAAAGCTCAGAGAGCGGGAACCTATCGGGCTCTGTTATACCGTTTGATGTTGCGATATGCGATAGATGCTTAGAGGAACTCCGCGACCCAGCGAATAGGAGGTGTGGCTACTTCTTCATAACATGCACCGATTGTGGACCGAGATATACAATCATCGAAACCCTCCCTTACGATAGACCCAACACTGCCATGCAAGATTTTCCTATGTGTGAAGAGTGTGGAAAGGAGTACTCTAACCCTGCTGACCGCCGTTTTCATGCTCAAACAATAGCCTGCGAAAAATGCGGACCTAAGGCATTCCTGACAGATAGTGTTGGTAAGCTCATAGAGGTTAGTGACCCTATAAGGGAGGCGGGTAGGCTTATCGAAAATGGTTACATCGTGGCCGTTAAGGGGTACGGAGGATTCCACTTAGCTGCCTCAACAACTAAGTCCGAAACCATACGAAGGTTGAGGCGTGTCAAGCACAGAGCTCAGAAACCCTTCGCCATAATGGCGCGCAACTTGGAGGTCGTCAGGTCCTTCGCAGACGTGACTGAGGCTGAGGCTAAGCTTCTTACATCAAGCTCTAGACCAATAGTCCTAGTACGCAAGAGTAGGAGCTACTATCTTTCAGAGCTTATTTCACCTGGCCTGCATACTGTCGGTGTAATGCTTCCTTATACAGGTCTCCACTACATGCTGTTCGACCATGTAAGGGAACCAGCTTTCGTGATGACCAGCGCCAATGCGCCTTCTGAGCCTATAGTTGCGGACAATAAGGAAGCTTTAGAGAAGCTTTGCAGCATCGTCGACTTCTTCCTGTTCCATAATAGGAGGATTGTCCAGAGATGTGATGATTCCGTGATAAGAGTCCATGGCGAAGAGAAAAGGATTATCAGGAGGTCTAGAGGATATGCGCCCTCACCTATCCAGCTGAGACACTCAGTGAAACATTCCTCTCTAGGCATAGGCGCCTTGGAGAATGTTAACTCTTGTATTCTTCTTGGAGACAAAGGCTTCATCACTCAACACATAGGCGACGTCGAAAGCCTTGAGACTTATAGATTCCTTGAAGAGTCCACAAGACATCTTCTTGCAATAACGATAGGTAAGATAGAAGCTGTCGGATGCGACTTACATCCAAGGTTCATAACCACCAAGTTAGCCCAGAAGTTTGGGGAAGAATTTGAATGTCCTGTGTTTCCAATACAGCATCATTATGCACATGCCCTATCTCTTATGGGGGAGAATGGTGTCAACGAGATGGTTGGAATTGTCTGCGATGGCGCTGGCTACGGTCTGGATGGAAATATATGGGGTGGAGAGGTGCTTCATTGTACCTTCGAAGGGTTTAGACGCTTAGGTCATCTTGAGGAACAGCCGATGGTTGGAGGAGACCTTGCTGTGAAATATCCTCTAAGGATGGCTGCAGGCATCCTCAGCAAAGTAATGGATGTTGGTGAATGGCTCCACTATATGGTCGGCTACTTCCCCTATGGAGTAAGGGAGATGAAGGTCATCCTTAGGGAAATTAACAGAAACAAGATGCCCCTTACCAGTAGCTGTGGAAGAGTCCTAGACGCTGTCTCCGCCATATTAGGGATATGTTACGAACGCACCTATGAAGGAGAGCCAGCTATGAAACTTGAATCTACTGCTATGTATGGAGAAGACATCCTGAAGCTGGATCCTATAGAGAACGGAGGTATCATTGATACTACTACCTTGGTCCATGAAGTATACAGTAGGCTTGGCAGATGCCCCGTCTCAGACCTTGCATACTCAGCCGAGGCATACATTGCGAGAAGCTTGGCAGAACTAGCTGTACATGAAGCTAGAAGAATGGGTATAGATACTGTTGGCTTCTCCGGAGGAGTAGCCTATAACGAACATATTTCTCTTGAAATAAGGAAAATTGTAGAAGGAGAGAGGCTCAAATTTCTCGTCCATAACCAGGTGCCTCCAGGTGATGGAGGCGTCTCCTTCGGTCAGGCTATCGCAGCTGGTAACTTATAATGAATAAGATGAAATACTTCATAAGAGACTCCGATGCCTTCCTTAGGCGGATTGAGGCAAATGTGCCTTGCTATCCCTGCTAAAGTTCTCGAAAAGTATGGAGATCGGGCTAAGGTGGATTTCGGCAGTGGCACGACCAGGGAGGTTAACGTGGCGCTCGTAGACGTTGAGGTAGGCGAATACGTTATTGTTCATGCTGGTTTCGCCATAGAAGTTCTTAACGAGGTTGAGGCTAAAGAGACTCTAGACTTATGGAATGAGTTATTATCTAAAAATGTAGAGTAAACCCGGTGAATTATATGAGTCGCATCATAAAGGCTGAGGAAGGAGAAATCTACGATGTGGAGCTTTCAGAAGACCTCCTCAAAGCAAACGACAAAATTGCGATCGAGAATAAGGAATTGCTGAGAAGACACGGCATCAAATCCATAGACATCCTAGGGTCAGTTGGCTCCGGCAAGACATCCCTCATCGAACAGCTGGTTCGAAACTTGAAATCAAAGTATCGTATTGCGGCTATAGCAGGTGATTTAACTACCACCATAGACTCGGATCGGATAGCTAAACATGGGGTAGAGGTTCTCCAGATAAATACAGGTAAGGAGTGTCATCTCGATGCAAACTTGGTAAGGAAGGCCTTGAAGAAGATCAACCTTAACAAGATTGACCTGCTCTTTATCGAGAATGTTGGGAACCTCATATGCCCGGCTGAGTTCCGGTTAGGCTCAGACAAGCGTGTTGTTGTGATAAGTCTAACCGAAGGGCCAAACATGGTGGTCAAACACCCCTTCATTTTCATGGACGCAGACGTTGTGGTGATCAACAAGATGGATTTAGCCAACATCGTAGAGGTAGACCCTGGCAAGCTGGAGAGAGACGTTTACGAAATTAATCCTAAAGCCGTCGTAGTTAGGACGAGTTGTAGCCAAGGAACAGGCATACCCGATGTTATCAAGGCCTTAGGGCTGTGAAGACTCTCCCGTGATCTATGTTATGCATGAGTTTTCTGTAGCATCGCAGATAGTTAGGTCAGTTCTCGAAGAGGCTGAAAAAAGAGAGTCTAAGAAAGTTATTTCAGTGCACCTCATAATAGGTGACCTAACACTACTTCAACCAGAGCAGGTAAGGTTCTCATACAAAATATTGGTTAAGGGCACGGTGATGGAGGGTTCAAAACTACTGATTCGGCGACGAAAAGGAAGAGTTAGATGCGATAAATGCGGATATGATGGGGCCATCAACTTGAAGGATGACCCTGTCTACCACGTCTCCTTTCCCACCCTTTCATGTCCTCGATGCGGTTACCCAGTTAGAATAGTTGAGGGTAAGGAGTGTCTAATCAAGAGTGTAAAGCTTGTGGTCTAGAATGTCGCTTTACAGGTTGAGGAATAGAACAGTCGCAGAAAAGATTGTTGCTGCGTTAAAGGAGATGAATTTGAATGTTCGGTTTATGCATGTTTGTGGCACACATCAAGATACTTTGACCCGGTATGGGTTGGACACCTTATTCAAAGAGTGCGGTGTAACTGTGCGTCAAGGCCCAGGTTGCCCGGTCTGCGTCACAACGATGAAAGAATATGAGGAGGCTGCGGTCCTCGCTAGGAAGGGGTTGACAATAGCTACCTTCGGAGACGCTTCTCGGGTTCCTGGAAGAAGAGGCAGCCTTCTTGATTTGAGGGCTGAAGGCTATGATGTAAGAGTTGTCTACAGCATCGAAGATGCCATAGGGATAGCGGAGAAGACGAAGAAGAAGGTTGTTTTCTTCGGGATAGGTTTCGAGACGACAGCACCAAGTACGGCCATATCAGTTCTTAGAGGGCTACCTGAGAACTTCTCCATCCTTAGCTGTCACCGGCGAATACCACCTGTCTTAGATATGCTACTCCAGACGGGAGAGCTTAAGCTCGACGGTATCATCGAGCCAGGCCACGTAAGTACAATCATTGGAGTAAGGCCTTATGAGGAGTTGTCTAGGCGATATCGTATGCCTCAGGTCATCGCCGGGTTCGAGCCCCTTGACATGCTCATGGCCGTCTACATGCTATCTCTCCAAATTAAGAGAGGGGAGGCTAAAGTGGAGAATGAGTACTCAAGGGTTGTACGATACGAGGGAAATGTAAAGGCTTTAAAGGCCTTAGAGGAGGTCTTTGAGCCTTTTGACATTGGTTGGAGGGGGTTTCAAACAATTCCTAGTTCAGGAATGAAGATCAAGGGCAAATATGATAGATTCGATGCGAGAAAGGTCTATGAGGACGAACTTAAGGACCTTGAATTTGAGGTGTTTGAGGAGCCTCAAGGATGTATGTGTGGGGAAGTCCTAAGAGGGCTTGTTGATTCTCGTGACTGCCCTCTATTTGGTAAGATATGTACCCCGACTCATCCAGTCGGGCCGTGTATGGTCTCTGTGGAGGGCTCGTGTAACATCGAGTTCAAGTATAGCTCTAGAAAAGATGCTTTTTTATGAATTAGCATATTCTTGGAACAGGGTCGCCAACGGGTGGGGGCAGTATTCTCCTACCACCCACATCCGTGGTGAGGACAACTTCCCTGAACTCATCGGTTGCTTCCCCAATTATCTCCGCTTCCCTTCCCTCTCTAGTCTCCCTCAAGGCAGCGAGAACCTCCTCAGCCTTCTCAGGGACGGCGGCTATAACTATCTTTCCCTCGTTCCCCACTTCAAGAGGGTCTATGCCCAGCATCTCGCAGGCAGACCTAACACCTTCTCGAATAGGGATCTTTTCTTCATAGACAATTATGCCGACCTTAGATTTCTCACTCCACTCGTTGAGGACATTAGCCAACCCTCCCCTTGTAGGATCCTTAATCTTTACAATGCCTCCGACGTTCAAGAGACGTTCAATCACCTTGTTTAGAGGGGCCACATCTGAAACTATCTCACTCCCGAAGTCGTAGCCCTCCCTGTATGAGAGAATTGCCACTCCGTGGTCTCCAACTGTGCCGGAGATGATTATCTTATCCCCTTTCCTGAGGTTTGAGTCGAGGAGCCAACGTGTCTCGAATGGTCTGTATTTCCTGACCTCAAAGATGTTCCGCTCAAGGGCCTCAGTGCGTCTTCCAATGCCGGAGGTGTTCACGACAAGCTTTTCAAGGCTACCCTTCTCCATGACCTTAGTGTCTCCAGTCACGATATGGACGCCTGCCTCTCGGCAGGTCTCAGCCATGCTTTTTACAATCCTCTCAAGGTCAGATATCAGAAACCCTTCCTCAACGATGAAAGCACTCGTTAGTGCGAGAGGCGCGGCCCCCATGACTGCGATATCGTTCACGGTCCCTGAGACCGCTAGGCGACCGATGTCTCCGCCTGGAAAGAACAGCGGCTTAACTGTATGGGAATCCGACTTAAGCACTATGTCGTCGACCACGGCTGAGTCGTCTAGGGCCTCAAGTGGGACCTCGACTCCACTTCCTCCAAGGTTCTTGACAATTACCCTACGAATTAGATCCTGCATCACTATCCCGCCAGCACCGTGTGCCATCGTGACTCTTTCCATATCTCTTCAACACGACGCATGAAGGCTTAGTATTTCTTCTTTAGGTAAAGAATTACTTAAGGACAGTTTCAAGCACCTTAGCTAAATAGTTGACAATCCTTTCTCTCTCGGAGTCTAGTTCACGGGTTAACCCTTCGCCGAAACCCGTATCCTTCGGCTGAATTAAAAGCCAGGCCACCTTCGCAGCGGTTACTTTTGCTAAGTATTCGCAGAATATCTGGATGGGTAAAGTATGCGTGGAGACGGCTATCCTTGAGGTTTCAACACGTTCAACAAATCTTGCCGAACCTGGAGTAAGGCCTAGGATGGCTGCGTCGATGATAAGAATATGCGTCGGCTTGAAGTCAACTATCTGCCCGATGAATTCTTCAGGCACCGTCTCACTCTCAATAAGTAGGACAGGTTCAGGTGTTCTTCCTACGAGTCCTCTAACGATTTCCACGCCAACGTTGTCATCCTTTCTGAGCGGGTTACCAACTCCAACGATAACTATTCGCTGAGCCCCTCTAAGCCAGTCTAGCAAGCCAAGCATTATTTTACAATGCTCCGCGGCATATATTAACACTGCAGAGTTTTGTCAAGATGCCCAAGATATGACTTCAACTTCTCTGGACATTTCTCCAAACATGTTTGTCAGGGACATAATCGCTGTCGATGATAAGGTCATTGCAGAGTAATATGCGTGAGTTAACTGAATGCTATGGCGGGCCCGGCGGGAATTGAACCCGCGACCACCGGATTAAAAGTCCGATGCTCTTCCTAGCTGAGCTACGGGCCCATCCATCTATCAGTCTATCCTGAGAAATAGAGGTGGAATTAAGCTCTTTTGGAGATTGGGTAAGGTCATGATATTCTTGGGTAGCTTCTGGATCATCTTGGATAACTAACTTTCTGTGATCTTCTTGAAAGGGAGACATCGACTAGCTCTTAGATAGGCTCTACTATTTGCTTGCAGATGAGATAGAGCTGCTCAAGAAACTCATGGCTGAAAGTCGTGAAGCGGAAGAAGGCGAGGAGTGGGAATATGCAGACTTTTGCCTAATTACTTTTGACTATTTGGCAAGGGCATACGACTGGGCTATCAGCTGCATTGCATATGGGATCTGCTCAGCACTATCGATCTGGAATTCTCTTTCTTCTCCAGTCCCTGAGAAGAACCAACCTTTGTAGACCTTTCCTTTCGTCCAGTTTTGAGGGTCAACAAATGTCTTGGGGTCAGCTCTCACTCTCACTTTGATAGCATTTCTT
>JAWBNY010000049.1:0-7919 GCA_038826985.1 Bathyarchaeia archaeon
CTCAAGAAGGGTTATGGCGCCGGCGAACGGACTCGAACCGTCGACCAACGGGTTAACAGCCTCAGCCCAAAGAAGAAGATCTTCTCTTGGTCCGCTGCTCTACCGAACTAAGCTACGCCGGCTCGAGGCGTACACACATTGAAGAACTAGATATATGTCTTTCTGACTAACGCAAAGTATAGAAAGCCATCGCCCGATGGATTCGCGGGAGTAGACGCTTGCCAAGGGTTTCAGTTGTATCCATAATAGGTTTAGATTTGATTCCGAACTTAAGGACTCTTCAATGACGGTTCCTCAATAGACCCACTTCGAGGCTACTTTGGGTCTATCAGGGCATTCGCATAAATTCGATGAATTCTTCAAGCGTTCTATTTTGTAAAGTGTAGTTAGTCTTTTTCTCTTCACCTATTGTTGACTTAGGCTTAGGACCGTAGTCATGTCCAGGATAGACTTCAAGTCCATCGTCAAGTTTCAGGAGCTTGTTGAAGAGGCTATCGTACATCTGTATTGAGTTGCCTCCATCCAGATCCGTTCTACCACACTCACCTACAAACAACGTGTCACCAGTGAACAGAAACCGGTCAACCAACAAACAAATACTGTCATGAGTGTGCCCTGGAGTATGAATAACTCTAACTTCCAAGTTTCCTACGGCGAGTATGTCTCCGTCTTTGACTCCAAGATCCTTTGGTATGGATGATGTATGATGTGCTACAATCTTGCCACCACACCTATTTTTGAGTTCTTGGTTACCAGCTGTATGGTCGTAGTGTCCGTGAGTATTCACAATGAACCTAAGCGTTAAACGTTGAAGCCTCAGCATCTTAATTACTTCATACGTATTGAAGTTTGGGTCGATTACTATAGCATCCCTGGTTTCCCCATCTGCAATAATGTATGAGAAGTTGTCCCCCTTATCTTTCAATTGCTTGAAATACATCTGTGAGCTTTCTTTACTCATAGGGCCTCGATCAGCTCGATCCAGATGCCATTCGGATCCTCTATAAAGGCTATGCGAGTCTTTGAACCTTGAAGTGAATATGGCTCTTTCACTATCTTTACACCTGCATTTTTGAACCTCATCATCGCTTCATTCATATCCGGTACTGAGAATGCCAGATGATCCAACTCATCTCCAGATGTCCAGTCCGACTTGTTCTTCCACCAAGTCAGTTCCAAGGTATCTCCACCTTGAGAGTCTTGAAGGAAGGCGATTTCCGCATTATTTTCGGGTATCTCTCTCCTCCTGAGAAGCTCCATACCCATGATATCCCTGTAGAACTTAACTGACTCGTCCATATTCTTGACTGTAATTGAGGTGTGAACGAACTTCAAGACTATCACAAGCCTAACATTTCACTATGCCGACTTAAAATGTTTAACATGCCTAACTTAACTCTCCAACTAGGTGAGTCTGTGTCGCTCCAACAATTTTAGCTTCTATCCATTGACCTAGTGAGAGTTTTTCATCATGTATGACCACTGGCTTGTAACTATAGTTACGGCATATCCATGATCCATCCCTACCATGCTCGTCTACAAGAAGCTCACCTTTCCAATTGAGCCAACTTTTGTTACACTCCAAAGCAATCTTCGAACAGAGTTGTGCCATTCTGCGACTTCTATCCTTAATGACCTTACTTCTAAGCATCCTCATTTTCGAGGCAGCTGTTCTTGGCCTAGGTGAAAACTTTGACACATTTACGACATCAGGATGAACCTTAGATATAATTCTAAGCGAGTCAATAAAGGCCTCTTCATCTTCAGTTGGAAAACCACAGATTATGTCTGTCCAAAGTGTAAGCTTGGGAACAGCTCTACGAAGAAAATTTACAGTTTCAATGAACTCTTCAACAGTATATCCTCTACCCATCGATTTGAGCACGTTGTTATTGCCTGACTGTAAGGGTATATGGAGAAACCTGAACATTTTTGAATTCAAAAGTGTGTCTGCCAGTCCTTCAATGATCGGAATGCAGTGTTCAAGGTTCATCATTCCAACCCTAACCATAAATTTACCTTCAATCTTACAGATCTCTCTTAGAAGAGAGACTAAGTCTTGACCACAGTCAATTCCGTATGCCGCTGTATCCTGTGCCACTAGCCAAAACTCCTTCACACCACATGCTACGCCTTGTTTTATTTCATTGATAATTGAGTTCATCGGATAGGAGAAAAGTGTACCTCGCGCAATACGGGTGCAACAAAAGGAACATTTACCTAAGCATCCTTCAGATATAGGAACAATACCAACAACTTCACCACTTCTTGCGCTTGCCATCCCAACCTTTATTAGGCGTTCTCCTTTGAGAAGATTCAAACCAAGACCCGGCCGGAGACACTTTACTGCCTCAGAGATTCTATCTATGGAATTTGGACCAATCAGGGCAAGATATTGGGGAAGCGCCTCGCATACTGCTTTTGGGTCGACAAGTGGAAGACATCCTCCAACAATAACAGGCTTGGCAAGCTTTCCTAGCATCCGTAACCTACTAAGAATCCTATCCTGTGTGCGTTTCTTAACCGCACAGCTATTAACAAATATGAGATCTGCATGCTCAGGTAGTCCAACTTTACAAAATCCTAGACTCTCCAGTTTTCTCTCAACAATCCTGAGATCGTAGGCATTAGAAGGACACCCAAACCCTTCAACGTAAAACGTATTCCCCATTCCAGACATCGCCTAGAACCACCTACCCAAAAACCTTTCGAAAAGCAATAACTTTTGGACACCTAGCAATGAAGGTAGATATAATGCATTTGAAGCAGTAATGTTGAATTTGGCTAAAGGGTGTGTGAAGTAGTAGGCAAGATAACAGCAAAGATGATACCATACTCTTATATATTGTAATTCTATTTGTATTTAAATCGTATTTCATTTTAAATACAAATAGCTATACGATTCCTCCACATCTACTATAGAACGGGAGAAATATGACGCTCAAACTCATTACAATCAACCTACCAGAATCCTACCTGAAGGACTTGGATGAACTTGTTAAAATAGAAATGTATCCGAACCGTGCAGAGGCCATAAGGATAGCGGTTAGGGATATGCTCATAGATGAACTCTGGTCGAAAAAGAAAGGTAGAACCTAAAGGCGGTTCAGGCTAAGCTTCATCTCGTTTCTTATTGGCTGTTTCCTTCAACTCTATCTTGCGAAAGAGCGGTGTAGGCTTGTTGATTATGTGCCCAGAAGGTAGTTCGTCGGTTATGCTTTGCCAAGTCTGGTTGTGAACGCTGTGAGGCAAGTTTAGTATGCGCCAAAGCTTCTCTGCACTGAAAGGCATAAAGGGAGAAATCAGTATAGCAAGACTTTTTACGACTTGGTCACAAATATAGAGAGTTCCAGCTGCTTCGTCTGGACTGGTTTTATGCTTCTTCCAGGGCTCAGACTCATTAAGAAACTTGTTACCTTGTGAGGCAAGTTCAATAATCTCTCGTAGGGCACGTTGAAACTCGAAGCGTTGTAAGAAGTCATCAACTCTTTCTACAGTTACATTGCGCTTCTCAAGTAGCACTATAGGTGGATTGGCGCTTGGTTTAGGAATTCTATGATTATAGAATTTGTATGTGAACATAAGTGAACGGTGAATGAAGTTTCCTAGAATATCAGCGAGCTCATCGTTGTTCTTGCGAACAAACTCTTCCCATGAGAAGTCAGCGTCTTTATTGAGGGGGGAGACTATCGTTAGGTAGAATCTGAGGGGGTCTGGCTCATATTTCTTAGTGTAGTCAGCTATTTCAATCATCCAGTTACGGCTCTTTGACATTTTCTTGCCTTCAAGTGTAAGGTATTCTCCTCCAATGATACATGAGGGTAAGCTGAAGTCACCCCTACCATAAAGCATTGCAGGCCAGAACAGGGTATGATGGTATATAATGTCTTTTCCTATGAAGTGAACAATTTTGCCGCTACCGCTTTGCCAGAAATCTCGCCATTCTTCAGGCTCCCCACTATTCCTCGCCCATTCTATAGTGTTAGACACGTATCCTATCGGAGCGTCAAACCATACATATATGACCTTATTTTTCACACCATCTAGCGGTACGGGCACTCCCCAGTCCATATCTCGCGTTATGCACCAATCGCTTAGACCATCTCTGATCCAATTCAAGGCATAGTTTTTGACATTAGCTGAGAGGCCTTCGTTGTTTTCAATCCAGCCCTTAAGAAAATCGCTAAAAGCACTAAGTCGGAAAAACCAATGTTTTGTCTCTCTAAGCTCAGGTGTTTGCCCGCAGATAGCGCATCGGGGTTCCTTAAGCTCGGTTGGCTTAAGATATCGACCACAGCTCTCACATAGGTCTCCACGAGCTGCACCATTACAGTATGGGCAAAGGCCTTCAACAAACCGATCCGGAAGGAAGCGACCTTCTTTACTACAGTAGAGTTGCTCTATTTGACCCTCATAGATATACCCTTTATCTTTAAGTTTCAGAAAGAACTCTTGTGTAAGTTCATAATGAACGGGGAAAGTTGTTCTGCCAAAGAAATCAAATGAACAACCCATTGAACTTAGGTCTTCTAAGTCAGACATATGGTATTTATCCACAATCTCCTTCGGAGTCTTCCCTTCACGTTCGGCCATTATTGTTATGGGTGTTCCATGTTCATCTGTCGCACAGATGTAGATTACACGTTCACCTTTTAGGCGAAGGTAGCGAACATAGATGTCTGCAGGTAGATAGGTAGAGCGAAGATGCCCAAGATGAAGGTTATAGTTAGCATATGGTAGAGCAGCAGTCACTATAGTTTTCCTGACGAGCTCTAACACCTCTCAGATATATGGTGAGTATTACCCTTCGCTGTACAATATATAGATATATTTTTCTTTTTGCGGATTGCAAACCGCAGATCAGATCTGTGCTGTCCTCGTTTTTTCATGCCCCAATTTCGACGTAATCTCCATGCTTTCTCAACGTAATTCCCCCTCAAAATCGGGACGATTCCAGTCGCATTTGATTCAATAAGCTTTATTCATCCCGTTTTTATTCTCCTCAAAAATTTTTTCATATGTATAGAGACTTCTTACCCATTTCATTTATCGCCTATACCGAGCCCAAGCTCCTCCAAAGTCAGGTCGAAGCAGACACCGGCTAAAGCCGTCTCAGATCGTCATCTTCCTCAACGCAATGGAGGAATAGCAGATATGTTCTTGAACGGTTGAAGAAGTATCACTTCGAAACAACAGGAGATATTCGTAGATTATGCAATGAATGGTTTACTATGTGCCGAGCTCAAAATCTTCAAGATACTCTTTCTGCTCTTTAGTCAATGAGTCGATCTTAATGTCCATAGTCTCCAGCTTGACACTTGCTACCGCATTATCAATCTCAGATGCAACAGCATAGACCTTATTCTCAAGTAGCCCTCTTTTATTCACAAGATACTCTGATGTAAGCGCTTGGACGGAGAAGCTAAGATCCATTATCTCTGGAGGGTGGCCACCTAGAACAACGAGATTTGCTAGCCTCCCTTCGGCTACAAGATATATGCAACGTCCATCGGGAAGCACATACTCATCCACATATGGAGATGCAGCCCTCTTCTTCACAGCAAGTCTCTCCAAGTCCTTCACATAGATCTCCACGTTGAAATGCCCTAAGTTCGCAAGTATAACTCCATCTTTTAGCGCATGGAAATGTTGACGTGAGACAACACGTGTGCAACCTGTTGCAGTGAAGATAATATCCGCAAGTGGCGCAGCCTCATCCATAGGCATGACCCTATAGCCATCCATCACAGCTTGCAAAGCTTTGAGCGGGTTTACTTCCGTGACTATAACGTTTGCACCCAGACCCTTTGCACGCAGAGCCATGCCCCTCCCGCAATTTCCATACCCTGCAATAACCACAGTCTTGCCTGCGAAGAGTACGCCAAGAGCCGCTATTACCGAAACCACACCCTGCCCAGTGCCGTAGTAGTTATCAAACATCATCTTTGTCCTAGCATCATTCACCGCTATCACAGGAATCTTCAAAACACCTTTCGACTCCATCGCCTTAAGCCGGTTCACCCCCGTGGTCGTTTCCTCTTGACCACCGATCATCTTGGCTAAAGATTCAGGCTCTTCTTTATGAGCGGTAACTATAAGATCTGCCCCATCATCGATTAAGATATCAGGGTCGGCATCAAGAATCATCCGCAGACACTCATAGTATGCTTCTTCGTTTCCGCGCCATGCGTAGACACCAAAGCCTTCGTCCGCCAAAGCTGCTGCGACGTCGTCCTGCGTACTCAACGGGTTAGATCCAGCTAAGAATACGTGTGCTCCACCTGCATTTAGTGTCCGAGCTAAGACAGCGGTCTCCCGAGTAATGTGAAGGCAGGCACCAATCTTAAGTCCTTTGAGTGGCTGCTCTCTAGAAAATCGTTCCCTTATCCTCATCAGCGTAGGCATGCGGCGCTCAGCTAAGTAAATAGCGTCCCTACCCTTTGGAGCTAAAGAAAGGTCTTTCACTTTAGAAACGACCATCATCCACACCTATGGCCCATACTGAGCAGAAGAAGGCTTAAAGCATTCGTCTTAGGCTCTAGAGCAAACTCTTGTCTTACGCAGTGTTTACTTGCCAAACCAGAGTGGTTTGTTGGGGAAGATGATATATCAATAACCTTTACAAATAAGATTGTTGGAGCCGTTGTCGATGAGTGACGATTATCAAAAACTACTTGAACGCGCTCTCAGCCAGCTTCCTAAAAGAGCAGAGCAGAGAGGACGTTTTGAGCCTCCACATGCACGTAGCAGCGTCTCTGGAAACAGAACAATTCTGTTAAATTTAAAGGAGATATGCGAACGAATTGGAAGAGACCGTGAGCATCTACTAAGGTATCTCGCTGGTGAGCTTGCCACCTCGGCGTCGACAGACGCCGATCATGTCATCTTTCAAGGAAGATTTGATAACCGTACGATCGATAGCCTTATCCAACGCTATATTGAGAATGCTGTTCTCTGCCCTATTTGTCGTCAGCCTGATACTAAAATCGTCCGTAGAGATAGGATTAGCCAACTTCAGTGCGAGGCTTGCGGAGCCGCATCACCGATCCGAGGAATATAGATGGCTGTATTTGTAAAGACTGTAAAGAGTGGAAAAGAAGTTATAGTTGCTGCGTGCGATTCAGAGCTACTTGGAAAAACTCTGATGAGGGGGAATAATAAATTCCATATAAACCCAGATTTCTACGGGGATAGACTCCTCTCCATAGAAGAAGCGGCTGTGGAGGTTTGTTCAGGCACAAATGTGAACCTTGTAGGCAAAAGAATAGTTGCTCGTGCAATAGAATTAGGACTTGTCCACCCGGAAGGGATTATATACATATCCGGTATACCTCATGCTTTAATCATCAGGATCTAGCGTCTTATTGCTGAATAGCGTGAAAGATTAATAAGAGAACCTTAATTTCTTAAAGTATATTCCGTAGAGGACTGAACGATACGGGAAAAAAGAAGGTAATCACTGAACAAGAAATCCGTGAAAAGGTCACTCCAGGTCCAGGAGAAGTACTTGGCACAGTGACCAAGCTTCTCGGCTACGACCGAGTATTGGTCAAATGTGCTGATGGTCATGATCGACTCTGCCGCATTAGGGGAAAGATGAAGCGACGAGTATGGATTAGGGATGGAGATACAGTGATTGTGGCACCATGGGATTTTCAGTCTGAGTCTCGCGGAGACATTGTATGGCGTTACACAGTGCCTCAGGCCGAGGAGATCAGGAAGGAACTCCAGCGCTAGGAGTGAGTGTTACGCGTGGGGATTGGCCAGAAGGCCCAGATAAGGGTTGAGAGAAGACAAAAACTCATTGAGTTGACTCGTCTAGAGAAGGACGAGGAACAATATCGAACTCTGGAGGAGGTTTTCGATAGGACTACACTGATGGTTATCTACCGATTGTTGAATAAAGGCGTTCTCAAACA
>JAWBNY010000050.1:0-7822 GCA_038826985.1 Bathyarchaeia archaeon
ACAATTTATAAGACTTCATTTTCAATTTCATTGAACTTCATATTACCTTGCGGATCTTCAACCGTGGTAGGGATCCAGCAATCGGAATATGTAATAAAGTTGAGAGTGCCCTAAATAACGGAAATGAATGCGAAACATAGTTTGAGTAAAAAAATATGCCTCACCAATGGTAACAATCTGCACATGCCAGGTGTAGAAATAGTTTAGAAGGTGAGTGATTTCCGGATCCTACATTTGATCAGTGAGAAACCGCCTATCAACAGCGGATTTGCTAGAGCAGTGGGTCGAGTTTCGGATGAGTTGGAAAAACTTGGTCATGAAGTCGATGTCTTGTCAGCAGAGGACTGCTATGTAAAGCTTGTTGGAGACATCAAACTAGTAATTGGTATAGGCAAAATAGATGAACAACTTCGCGGGAAATACGATATTGTAAACATACATGGAAACACGCCTACGTTTTCTGATAGATTGTTGGTCAAATCCACCATCTTGAAGAAGAAGATAGTCTATAGTTATCACTGTCCTGCAGCCAACTATCTAAGGCCTGTTAGCTACGTGTATAACTATTTATTTGACAACCTTGTCATCAGGGTAGCAGATGCAGTTATAGTAACCACCAAGTCATACTACGACAGGTTAAAGTCACTTAGAAGGAAGTATCTTATACCTTGGGGCGTTGACACAAAAATGTTTTCAGGTAGAAGGATTTTACATAATGGCTATAGAGTCCTATACGTTGGGCAGGTAAGGCCTTACAAGGGACTCAAGGTTCTTCTCCAAGCCATGAGAGGAGGATACGGGGAATTGAACATCGTTGGAGATGGCCCCGATAGACCAAAACTTGAGAAATATGCGAAAAAGATGGGAATGCGCGATGTTCACTTCTACGGTGCTGTAGATGACAGCGATCTGAGAATGATGTATCTAAGTAATGATGTTGTAGTTCTGCCAAGTGTATGCGTCAACGAGGCTTTCGGCCTAGTTACTCTTGAAGCTGCTGCAGCTGGTTGCGCGGTGGTTGCCTCAGACCTCCCTGGTCTCAGAGATGTGGTTAAGGAATTTGGTGTATTAGTTAGACCGAAAGATATCAAGGCACTTAGGGATGCTCTCCTAAGACTGAAAGACAGCTCAGAGAGGGAAAAATATGTTAGAAAGGGCTTCAAAGTTCTTGAAAAATACGATTGGCGTAGAACTGCTCAAGAATATGTGAAAGTGTATGACGATGTACTCTCAGCTGAACGTAGGTCATCTGAAAAAAATTCTATTTAACTTAGTTATACATCAAGTCTATATCTGGAAAAATATTGTTATCTTTGTATCAAAAGAAAAGGTTTTAGTTTGTGACATATAGAAGGCGCTAATACTCCATGGAGCAACATCGAGCAGGTAGCTGCATATAACCCATATCTATGAAGACTCTGAATACTCAACCAGTTGGCCTATAAAAAATTGGGAAGTATCTGTGATGTTACACAACGATTATTAGCATCTTGACCACTACAATCTGAAATCTCCAATGGATGCAACAACAAGGATTAAGCGTATGCTAGCTTCGCGTGACAGGTTTCTTGCGATTCTACTAGTTACCTTGTTTGTTTCGGGAATTTGCATATTTCTTGCAAACAGGCAGCAGCTTCAGCCTGAAGTTGTGCTGATGGAATTTAATCCAGAGCTCAGATTAGAGGTGGAGGATGTAGCCATAGCCTCTTATTTGGATTCAATTAAGGTAGAAGTTACTTACAAAGCCTGGACCAACAACACGGATAGCCTGCAGGTGTTATTGTTTGTCTATAAGTCGTTTGAGAAACAAAACCGTAGCCTGTATATCTTCTATGACACGCAATTAATGGCGAGTGAAGCTTTACGTCGAGCCAATGCAATAATCACACGTTTCGCAGAATATAACATTAAAGTGAATCCTATACCTTTCCAATCTCTCGAGTACCTTGCAAAGCAGATGCCAGAGTGTATTCTAATAATGATTGACCCACTAAAGGAGAGGGAGGGTAGAAGGCTCGAAGATGCCTTGCCTGCTCCTTTGCTTGACTGGGACATGGATGGTTACGTGCGAGATGATTCTGCATATGGACGTTCAGTCCTATTCGATTGGATGAGAAAAGGGCTTGTACTTGTGACAGCTGGCTCTCTGCAGCCGCATAAAAAGATATTGTATGCAGATGGAGTGTACACTTATACCAAGGATTCAAGTGCACCCTTTGATACGCATGAGTTTCTGACAACTGCTTCTGGGCCTAAAACTATAATCGAAGGGGGCTTCATACTTGGTAAGTATTCACCTACAAGATTGTCAGACAGTTTAGGCCTAGCCTATAGGGAGACACCCTACGGTTTCGACGAAGACTCAATGACTCGGTATGGTATAGAATTCTACTCCTACGGCAACTATGAGCTTGATGGAGTGCATATGAGGCTACCAGTTTTCATCAGGGTCGGTCAAGGAGGTTGGCTGGCTATGGACGACAGTAGGTACTGGCTCTCTGACGAGACATTGGCACACGACCTCTTCATGATCTATCAGCAGGCAATATGGGATGCAGAGTGGGTTCAGTCAGGTTGGTACTATGATTCAGGCACCTCATATTTTTCACATATAGAGGCATCGGCTACCTTAGGCGGGAGTGTAAATACAGAGCGGATCCCATATGACCTACTGAATGGAAAAGTTGCCGCAAGAGTTGTTGGAATCGCATATTCAAACCGGAATAAGAAAGGTATAGTCATGGAGAAAATTCTCCAGAACTTATTCAGCGGTGAAGAATGAGTCACAGGTGCACTGTGATTCTACTAGGCGATTTTCAAGGTAAACATAGATTCAATTATAATGTTTAGAAGCCAAATCCAGCTATGAATTTGTACAAGTCATTTGCCTCATTACAATATGTCTATGAGAACCGATATATTATCGATAGAGTGAAGAAGCACTACAGCCTTGTGACCTCTGAGATGTTATCCGATGACTATTACATCGCTGAAGAGACATAAAATCATAATCATTCTATCCGCCTACGCTGTAGCAATTGCTTTTTTCTACAGTTTTCCCTCGGAGTCGGAGTGGTACAGCTTCTACTCCTACTTGAATAGACAGAGGGCGATACCTTACGTTGATTTGAGAGAGGGGTATCCTCCTCTTGGCTTTCTCATATATCTGCCAATCTACATTCTATCAGGCGGCGACAGTTCCATTTTTTCATATGGCTTCAAGGCACTCAACGGGATACTTCTAGTCGCCACATCCTATGTTCTCCACCTCATACTCAAAAATAGGTTTGGCTCCGATATAGCCCTCAAGCTTACGGGATACTATGCCGCGCTTCCATCTGTAATCTTTGCGAACTCGTACTCCAATGATATAGTCGCGCTCTTGCCAGCTGCTCTTGCAATCTATATGATGGGCAGGAAGAAGCCTATGTTTTGCGGTATTCTTATCGGCCTTGCGACTCTTTCAAAGGGTTTCCCGATTCTTCTGGTTATCCCAGCACTCATATCCTTCAAGGAACCAAAAAGTAAGTTGACCATTCTTGCAGCCACCTTTCTTACTCTGCTTCTCCTGAGTATGCCTTTTCTGCTTCTTGACCCGTTTATCTATGCCTCAACTTTTACACATCACGGGTCAAGAGGACCATGGGAGACTGTGTGGGCAATAATTGAGGGTTACTACAGCCATGGCGGCTTCCTACACCCGTATTTTGACAAGTTCTTCTACCATTTCAACCTTCTAAGAATGTATCCAGCCAACCCATTTGACCATGCCATATATCGGTGGGGATTCAGTCTGCTTCCAAGCGCGTTACAGCTTTCATGTATCGCTGTGCTTGCTCTGTTGTCGTTGACCTTTTCAGAAAGGAGTGAAGAAGTTCTCTCCCTATGTGGACTACTCTACGTCGGTAACATGCTCTTCTTCAAAGGATACAGTACACAGTTTGCAGTTTCAACTCAGTTCTACATGTTGCTTGCAACCGCTAGGATGCCATTACCATTCGTAGCTTTGTTGGAACTAAGCCATCTCCTGCAGATCCTCTCCTGGCACTCCAGAGCTATTTCTCCTGAGTTGTTGAGTAACGAACATCGATTGCTTCTTGTATCCGCTACATTGATTAGAACCGCACTCTTCAGCGCTCTCGTGGCTAAGGCCCTTGTCTCTAGCCGCCATAGGATCGGTGACGCCAAAAATCTATTAGGCAGGGCTCTAAGCTATCTAGGACTTCTGCAGAGTAGGAGGATAGTATTCTCTCTATTTCTAGCGGCCATGTTCGGCTCTGCTAGTGCTCTGTTTCTTACAGCCTATTTGAACGACGCCGACGGCTTTCGAGTCATTTTTGGTTCTGTTGAGGCAAAGCAGTTTGATTGGAGCAGTCTAAGAATATATGGGCTCAGAACAGGTGATAAGGTTATGATTCGACTCCACTCAAATGCAGCCTTTGACGTGGAGATTTCTCAAGACAGCAGCATTCTGGAGTGGGAGAGGGGAATAATCAATCAATACAGTCTGAAGGGTTCTTTCAACGAGAGCCTCCTCTTCTTCGTATCCAGCTTCGATGCCCCCTGCGAAGTTAGGCTGAGGTTGAAGCATCCAGTGATGGCCTTCAGAGTCACAGATGGACTTTATGGAGATTTGACCTTCGATGTGAAGAGCCAGAATTCGACGCTGCTTATTAGGGTTAGAGACTTGGGCAGAGATGGGCGTTCAAGCCTTTTTAGGGTAGTCTATCCGTTACAGACAATTGTTGACCAAGATTTCAGTGTCAATGTCGACTATACGGTTATAGAGGGTACCCTACAGGACTCTATGCTTGATATTTTCGATGAGACCGATGAGTGGCTATATTCCTTCCGGATTTCAGAGAACCCTATACTCAACTCAGAAAGCAGAGACATCTTTGGGAACAGCTGGATCTCTGGGGATGAGGTCTGCCTCCTAGGACTTGTCTACACAATTGCAGACAATTCATCAGCGACGATCAGGATCAATCACCTCGCCATAGCTAAGGCATTTCCAGTCCCCCAGCTGTATGCGCTGGAGGAGGAGATTGTCAACTATGAGATATTTGTTCAGAGGGACTTTGAGCCGTCAATAGGCTATGTTCTCAGCACCACTCTTGCGACAGCTTTCTGTGTCCTGTCGGCCACGCTTACTTTAACCGTCTCTAAAACAGTCGAGGTCTTGAGCATCGGTTCAAGCATGCGTCGAGGAACCAGCGTAGATTCGGGGTTTGACGAATGAAGGTGCTAGTGCTTCACCCCTCCCTCAATAGGTGCGGGGGAGCTGAGAGAGTCTGCCTAGCAACGGTGAAGGCACTGTCAGCTAGCGGATACTCAGTGCATCTGGCCACAATAGAGGAGACTGATTGGAAACTTCTGGAGAAGAGAGTCGGCCCAGTACAAAGACCTGTCCACGAAACATATCTGATTGGAAGTATTCCCATTTCTAGCAATATCTCGAACGCTACCTACACTGTGACTCTGTTTCTCATACTCTTAGCCCGCTATAGAGTGTTAAGGGATTTTGACTTGAACTTCAACACCTACGGCGACTTAGACGTATCTCTAGCAGACATCTCGTATATCAATGCCATACCGTTTAGCCTGATGCGTCTGTTCCCTACACCCGGTTTCCAGTCGCCAAGCATGAGGGGCTTCACATCTCTGTACAGCCTGCTCACTTCTCTGACGCATAAGACCTTCACTAGGGGGATTTTACTAGCCAACTCCAAGTTCACGAAGCAGTTGATCGAGAAATTTTGGATGCGGGGTTCCACCGTTGTTTACCCGCCTGTTGACTTAGACAGGTTCAGAGAGGTTGACTTTGAAGATAGGGAAAACGTGGTTGTCACGGTCACTAGATTCAGACCTGGAAAAGAACTTGAAATAATACCTCAGATTGCGAAAAAGGTGGATGGCTGCAGATTCGTTGTGTTCGGCCTTGTAGATGCAGGTGCACAGGAAACTCTAAAGCAGTTGAAAGAAAGCATAATAGCCAACCAAGTTTCAGACCGTGTAGAGATACGCCTGAACCAGTGTCCTGCAAGGATCGCGGAGACTCTCCTATCCTCAAAGGTCTATCTTCACACACAGAGTTATGAGGCATTTGGCATATCCATAGTTGAGGCAATGGCGGCTGGATGTGTACCTGTCATACCTAGGAGAGGTGGACCATGGATGGACATCTTGGGCGGCAGGGAACGCAGATATGGCCTATCTTTTAACTCTGTTGGAGAGGCTATATCGAAGATAGAGACGCTGTTGTCAAGCGAAGAGACAAGAATAAAGATAGCGCAGAGAGCTGTAGACAGAGCAGCCTTCTTTGATAGAAGGATCTTCGAAAGACGGATAGCAAAGGTCGTCGATGTATTCTTGAGTAAGAGGAGACCTGAACCTCAAATCTATGGTTAAGCCAGACCTAGTAGTTCAAACATAATGCGGTAGAACCCGTTCATCACAGACTAATGCTAGCTAAGCTATATATTTAGTAAACCTATAGCTCTCACCAAGATTAAGAATGCGTCTTATACAGCAACGATTGCTACACATTCAATATTATGCTAAAACGGTCACAGTGCTCACAACTTTGGAAGCACCGTATTCAACCATCTATTCTACTCCTGATGGTGTTGACTAGAGCTAGCTCCAACTTAACCATACAGATCCATATGGACATAAGCTATGCATTTGGTATTGTTTTAAGAAAAAACAAAAAATTTGGGGAACCCTTACGGGTCGTGCTGAGGCTTCTCACTCTTTGTTCCTAGCTCCTCAACGATCGTGATCGTCGGGTGTACGTCCTGCGTCCACGGGTTCCTTACCGCACTGTAGTCTATCTCTAGTACGAGTGCTGTTACTCCACAGTTCTCCAGCTGCAGGAACTCAATCAACGGGACATCCCAGTGTGTCTTATTGGCGCATATGCTCTCAAGTAGATCCGCATCCAGCTTCAAGCTTATGCTCTCCATTGTCCACCCGTGTTTCAGCAGTGTGACAACTACTTCGAGAGGTATCCTTACGATCGGGTCCTTCGTGTCGAGGTCACCGTTGCCATTACCCGTGTGCTCGCCGACTCTTAGGGTTGGGCTGTCTACCCTAAGCTCCTTGTAGAGATCCATACCTGGCTTCCAGTGGATTCCACCCGTGTTGTATAACGCCTGGCATGCCCAGAATGTGTCGTTTCCTGTGAGGCCCCATACCATGAAGCCTGTTGTGCCGTTTATGTCCTTGTATGCGGTGATTACTGCATATCCTATAGGTCCTTTAACGGCGTTTGCAACATTGTACTCGCTTAGGTTGACGTCGTCACCTTTGTTTGACCACCAATCGGATACTGGGTGCAGATCAGTCATTGTTCCGCCTTTGAACCAGGGCATGCCTCTGTATATTACAGGTGCAAACTCGTTGAAGTACTCCGCCACCGTGTTGGCTATGGGTCCGCCGACCCCGATTATGTCTGAGCTTGCAATCGGTATTGTCCATGACCAGTCATCCTTCAGATGCTCTCTGTCATCAAACCTTGCCTCCTCAGATATCAGCGAGGGCACAGTCCAGTGAGCAGGGTCAACCACATCGAGAGCACCCCACTGAACAGTTATGTCTTTCACAGAGTCGAAGGCTTCACTAACCATGGCTGCGCCTATGCTGTCAACACTAGCCGCCTTTGCGCCTACTGCGATCCACTCGTATGCCGGTTTGTCTACTGAGTAGAGTATCTTGATTTCACCAGATCTCTTCGACGTGAATACGAGTGTAGCATTCAGCTTATACACTGGGTCACCAAACACAATAACGTAATCGACACCACGTTGCAGAAGAACGC